>JAHWLA010000224.1 GCA_019347595.1 Actinomycetota bacterium | reverse complement strand
CCATCGAGTGCGGCGAGATGGAGGACCCCTGGGCCGTCCCCCCGCCCGGGGTCTGGTCACTCACCCAGCCCACCTCCACCGAGCCGTGTGACGTGGTGGTGGGCTTCGACGCCGGCATCCCGGTGAGCCTCGACGGCCAGCGGCTGGGGCTGGTGGCGCTGATCGAGCGCCTCGGCGGCCTGGTGGGCTCCTACGGCTGGGGCCGCATCGACATGGTCGAGAACCGCCGGGTGGGCATCAAGAGCCGAGAGACCTACGAGTGCCCGGCCAGCCTGGCGCTGATCCTGGCCCACAACGACCTCGAGTCCATCACCTTGGAGCGCGACCTGGCCCGGGAGAAGGCCCGGCTCGAGCCCCGCTACGCCGAGCTCATCTACGACGGCCTGTGGTTCTCGCCGTTGAAGCAGGCCCTCGACGCGTTCGTCGAGGAGAGCCAGCGCTACGTCACCGGGGAGGTGCGGCTGCACCTGGACCCCGGAAGCTGCCTGGTCACCGGCCGCCGCAGTGACTACAGCCTCTACGACTACGGCCTGGCCACCTACGACGCCGCCGACACGTTCCGGCACCAGGACGCCGAAGGCTTCGTGCGTTTGTGGGGACTCGGCGTACAGACGTGGGCGTCACGCCAGTCGCGCCGAGACGTCGGCCGATGACCCTCTGGAGCGGCCGGTTCGGCGAGGGGCCCTCCGACGAGCTGCTGGCGTTCACCGTCAGCCTGCCGTTCGACAAGCGGTTGGCGCTCGACGACCTGGCGGGCTCGCGCGCCCACGTGCGCGGGCTGGCGCGGGGCGGCATCCTGCGCGACGACGAGGTGGGGATCCTGCTCACGGCCCTCGACCGCGTGCAGGAGGAAATGGCGTCCGACGCCTTCAAGTTCCAGCCGGGGGACGAGGACATCCACACCGCCATCGAGCGACGGGTTACCGAAATCGCAGGCGCGGTGGGTGCCAAAGTGCACACCGGGCGCAGCCGCAACGACCAGGTGGCAACCGCCTTCCGCCTGTTCACCAAGCGCGAATTGCGGGCGATCGTTGCCCGCGTGCTCACGCTCCAGCACACCCTCCTCGACCGAGCCGTGGCGGCCGAGGACGTCTATCTCCCCGGCTACACGCACCTCCAGCGGGCGCAGCCCGTCCTGCTTGCCCACCACCTGCTGGCCCACGGGTGGGCGTTGTCGCGCGATGTCGACCGCCTGCTCCAGACCATTCGCCGTCTCGACGTGTCGCCGCTCGGCGCCGGCGCGCTGGCCGGGTCGAGCCTCCCCCTCGACCCCGACTTCACCGCCAACGAGCTCGGGTTCACGGCCCGCTTCGAGAACTCGCTCGACGCGGTCAGCGACCGCGACTTCGTCGCCGAGGCGTTGTTCGACCTGGCCTTGCTGGGTGTCCACCTCTCGCGCATCGGCGAGGAGTTCGTGCTGTGGTCCACCGACGAGTTCGGCTTCCTGCACCTCGACGACGCCTACGCCACCGGCAGCTCGATGCTCCCGCAGAAGAAGAACCCCGACGTGGCCGAGCTGGCCCGGGGCAAGAGCGGCCGCCTCATCGGGCACCTGACCGGCATGCTGACGACGCTCAAGGGGCTCCCGTTGGCGTACAACCGCGACCTCCAGGAGGACAAGGAGCCGCTGTTCGACGCGCTGGAGCAGGTGGCGCCCGCCTTGGCCGCCGTCACCGGCATGCTGCGCACGGCGACGTTCGACGCCGTGCGCATGCAGGCCGCCGCCGACACCGAGTCCTCGTCGGCCGTCGACCTGGCCGAGTGGCTGGTGGAGCGGGGAACGCCGTTCCGCGACGCCCATGCCATCGTGGGCGGGCTGGTGCGCGACTCGCTGGAACGGCATGTCCCGCTGTCCGAGCTTGTGGAGGCGCACCCGGCGCTGGGCGCCGAGGCGCTGCCACTGCTGGAGCCGGGTACCGCCGTGTACCGCCGGACCACGCCCGGGGGCGCAGGCCCCGACCCGGTACGGGCACAGGTCAAGCGGTTCCGCGAGCATCTCGCCGTCGACGAGGACCGCCTCGCCGCTGATGGTTAGTGGGGCGTCCCACAGCACAACGCCGGTAACCGGCGGGGGACGTCGAGTCCTTCCCCGGCGCTTCTACCGCCGTGATTCGCGGGAGGTGGCGCCCGAGCTGCTCAACAAAGTGCTGGTGGCGGGGGAGCGGGCGGGCCGCATCGTGGAGGTGGAGGCCTACTGCGGGTCGATCGACCCGGGGAGCCACGCCTTTCGCGGCCCCAACAACCGCAACGCCACCATGTTCGGCCCGCCCGGCCTGCTGTACGTGTACTTCACCTACGGCATGCACTGGTGTGCCAACGCGGTGTGCGGTGACGAGGGCGTCGGCGTGGCGGTCCTGGTGCGGGCGCTGGCCCCCCTCGACGGACTCGACGCCATGCGGGCCGCCCGGGGGCCGACGGCGCGACGCGACCGCGACCTGTGCAGCGGGCCGGCCAAGCTCACCCAGGCGCTTGGTATCACCGGGTTGCACGACGGTGTCGACCTGGTGGCCGGTGACGGCGGCGTGACGATCGTCGACGACGGCACCCCGCCGCCGGACGGGCCGGCCAACGGCGTGCGCATCGGCCTCGCCGTCGGCAAGGGCGAGCGGTTCCCGTGGCGCTGGTGGGTCGCCGGCGACCCCAACGTCTCCCGCCGGTGAGCGCGGTCGGCAGCGCCGCGTCGGGCTGACTCGTGGGGCGTCATGAGACGCCGCACTAGCGCATGGCGAACGGGCTGAGGGCGAACCACGACGGGAAGGCGCGGACCAGCCGGCGGGGACCCTCGACGGTCAGCGTTCCGTCGGCGATGGCGTTGTCCCAGGTGATGCGGCCCGCCCAGATGCGCATGAAGTCCTGGAGCTCGCTTACGACGTGGAGATCGACCTCGAAGCCCTCGTCGCGATCGCACACCGATGCCCCGGTGCGCTCGAGCAACAGCCAGCTGCGCTTTCCTCGATGCGCATTGGGAAAGTCGAACTGCACGACGGTGCGGCCCTCCGGCAGGTTCTCGATGACGACACGCTGTCGAACCCGCCACATGAGATGGGCGCCGTCGAGGTGCTCCTTGGCGGGATCGCCGAAGAGCCACTGCATCGCCCAGTCCCCGATGCTCATGATCACGCCTTCGAGCGCCCGCCCCGCCGCGGTGAGGTGGTACGTGGGGCCCGGTCGGCGCTCGACCACGCCCAGGCGCTCGAGCTGCTTGAGGCGCTGGGCCAGGAGGGTCCGCGACATCCGCGGCACGCCTCGGTGGATGTCGGAGAACCGTTCCGACCCGATGATGAGCTCGCGAAGCAAGAGGGGCGTCCACCGGTCGCCGATCACTTCGGACCCCATGGCGACCGGGCAGTACT
>JAHWLA010000047.1 GCA_019347595.1 Actinomycetota bacterium | reverse complement strand
CGTCCCGCCGGTGGGCGACCCGAGCCAGCTCGGCGGCGCGGCGACCATCTCCTGCGCGGCCACCACGCCGAAGCCCGCCACCGGGCTCACGTGGTCGGCCACCGGGGGCAGCATCGCGCCGGCGAACGTGAGCAAGGCCGACACCGTGGGTACCTCGCCCACCAAGACGGTCCCCGTGGCCGTCGCCGCACCGGGCAACATCGCCAGCGACGACAACCCGACCGGGTACCGCGTCCGCCTGTCGTACACAGACGTCGACGGCGACCACACCGTCGAGTACCCGTCGGTGAACGTGCCGCTGACGCTGGCCAAGTTGGGCTCGGCCATCGAGACCAAGCTCGGTCTGCCCGCAGGCACCATCGTGTTCGGTACAGACGACACAGGCGCCACACGGAAGATCACCATCGGGCTGAACTACCAGCGCTGCACCGGCTTCGGGTCCGACCCCACCGCCTTCTGCGACGGCAAGGCGCCCAACGCCGACCCCATCGAGGCCCCGCTCAACGTGGGCCTGGGCAGCGCCGGCTCCATCGCCGGCGTCGGCGCCAACGCCGACGTGGAGGTGTCCTACAACGCCGCGGCTCGTCTCGACGTGGCCGTCCCCGTCAGCACGACACCGTCGGTCGAGGTGCTCCCGACCACCGGCCTGACACTGAAGGGCCGCTTCGAGGCGAGCAACGTCGACCTGTCGGCCAACATCGGGCCCATCGGGATCAACGCGGGCATCAACGGCAAGACAGGCGGCGCCGGCGCCGGCGTGCTGAAGATCGGGGCCGACTTCGATCTCAGCGGCCCGGCCACGCCGTCGTCGCCGAGCGCGTGGCTCGGAGGCCTCGACGCCGAGTTCGCAGCGCCGCCCGACCAGTCGTGCGGCACAGTGACAATGAACGACGACGACCCGGGCACCACCGACGCGGACCGCGACATCGAGGGCATGGCCTGCGGTCGCGTGTCGCTCGGCTTCGTCAAGCCCGACAGCACGGTCGAGCACCTGAGCGACGTCGGCTTCGCCGCCGACCTCACCGCCGACAAGAAGGGCTTCACCTTCACCACGGCCGTGCCGCCCGCGCTGACCAGCCGGCTGCTCGCCTACGCCCTCGACTGGGACATGCTGCTGCGGGCGCTGCCCGACCTGCTGACCCGGCTGGAGGAGGGGCTTGAGGCCTCCGCCAACAGTGGCACTGGCAACAACAAACTGCCGATCGTGGGCGACGCCCTCGACGCGGGCGCCGACATCGTCAACAAGCTCAACACAGGCGTGGTGACGCCGACCATCGACGCCATCGGGCCCGTGGTCGACGCGGCCACAACGCCCGACGAGGTGCAGTCGGCGATCAGGACATTCCTGTTCACAAAGCTGGGACCGAGCAGCTCCGCGGCCCTGCTGCGGCGCGGCTTCTCCGACGCCACCGCTCCGTTCGAGTCCGACATCCTCGTCGACCTCGAGTGCGGCACGTCGGTTCCCTGCGACAGCACAATCCACACTGTCCTGCACATCACCGACGTGCACATCCGGTTCAACGTCGGCCAGGCGGCCGGCACCGGCACCGTGCCCTTCGACGTGGGCCTCGACGGCCTGCCCATCAAGGTGGCGGGCGCCGTCACCTCGCAGGTCAACTGGAACCTGGTGGTCGACCTCGGCCTCAACCGCGACGGCCCGTACCTCGTCGTCGACGACGGCACGGGCACCCGCAAGGAGCTCCAGGTGCAGGCGTCGGTCGGCCTGGGCGAGGACGCCTCGGTGTGCTCGTCGGTCATCGACGACCCGACCACCGGCCCCATCACAACAGCGATCCCCGCGTTCCCGGTCTCGAACCGGTGCCTGGCGGGCCAGCTCGGCTTTGTGGGCGTCAACCTGCGTGACAACAACGGCCCGGCCACCGATAGGACCGGCCTCAGTCTGGGCGCCTTCCTCGACCTGACGAGGGAGGGCGGCGGCACCACGCTGACGTTGTCCGACCTCGTCGGCGGCAAGCTCCAGGCGGCGGCCGGTATCACAGCCAACGCCAAGATCAACGTGCGCTTCCGCACGGGAGTCCCCAGCGACCAGGTCGCCGGCTTCCCGAGCGTGGTGGGCACGTTCACCGCGGGCTGGACATGGGACTCGACCGTCCCCGGCACACTGGCGCCGCCCACGGTGGCCTTCGGCAACCTGCACCTCGACGCCTCGGCGTTCGTGCAGAAGTACCTGGCGCCCACGCTGGCGGAGATCCGTAACGTCACGGGTCCCTTCGGCCCGGTGGTCGACACCCTGACGGCGCCGCTGCCCGTCGTCAGCGACCTGGCTGCGCTGGTCGGCCAGCCGCCGCTCACGCTGCTGTCGCTGATGGAGGCGGTGAGCGGCAACAACCTGACCGTCATCAAGACCCTGGCTGCGTTCATCCAGTTCGCCAACAACCCGATCGTCGCCGACGGCCTCATCCCGCTCGGCAACACAGGGGCGGGCTCGTTCAACGTCGACGCCAACGCGGCCAAGACCCCGAAGGGCCCCAATGACGCCGACACGCTGATCTCCGGCGGAAGCAACAAGGGGACCGGTCTGTTCTCGAAGCCCGCGGTCGGCGGCAACAACAGCCAGATGACAACAAAGGTCAACGCGGCCAAGCCCGCGACCCAGGACAACCTGCCCGGCACGTTCGGGGTCCCCGGCCTCACCTTCCCCTTCATGGAGGACGCGGGCCAGATCTTCGGGTTCCTCATGGGCCAGGACATCACGCTGATCCGCTTCGAGGTCGGTCGTCTGCAGGCCACCGCAGGCTTCAACTACGACTTCGGCCCGTTCTTCATCGGCCCCGTGCCGGTGACCGCGGGCATCGGCGGCTCGGTGACGCTGTCCGGTCGTTTCGCCATCGGCTACGACACCAGCGGCATCCGCAAGGTGCTGGCCGGCGGTTCGGGCGTCCACCTCTTCGACGGCATCTTCATCGACGACCTCGATTCGAGCGGCGTCGACGTGCCCGAGGTCAGCCTGGTGGGCGAGGTGTACGCACGCGCTGCGGTGACGGTGTTCATCGCCAGCGCAGGCATCGAGGGCGGGCTGAGATTCACGCTCGACCTCAACCTCGACGACCGACCACAGCCGGACGGCAAGCTCCGCATCGAAGAGGTGTTCAACAAGCTCTCCAACCCCATCTGCCTCTTCGAGGTGCACGGGCAGCTCGACCTGTTCCTCCGCTTCTTCCTGGAGATCGACTACTTCGTCGGCTCGGAGCGGTGGGACTTCACCATCGTCGAGCTGACACTGCTGGAGTTCTCGGGTGCCTGCACGCCGCCGAAGCCCAAGCTGGCCAACCTCGACGGCGCGGGCGTCCTCACGCTCAATGTCGGCACCCAGGCGAAGCGTGATGCCCGCCAGGTGGCCACCACCATCAAGGACGAGAAGGTCATAGTGCGGCCCGCGGGCGGCGGCCGGTACTCGGTCGAGGCCTTCGGCGTGTACCAGGTCTACGGCCCCGGCGCGCCGTTCCCCGGCGTGGCGATCACAAAGGTCCTCGCCCACGCCGACGACGGCAACGACACGATCCTGCTCGAACCGGGCAAGGACGAGAACGCCGACCTCAACAGCCCCTCGGCGTCGATCCCGTTCACCGCGGTGGGCGAGATCCACGGCGGTCCTGACACCGACACCATCTCGGGCGGCGACGCCGGCGACACACTTCGTGGCGACGGCGGCACCGACAAGATCAGCGGTGGCAAGGGCGGCGACAACATCCAGGGCGGCACGGAAGCCGACAACATCGACGGCGGCCAGGGCAACGACACGATCACCGGCAGCGGCGGCGCCGATCGCATCAGCGGCGGCCCGGGCACAGACAACATCGACGGCGGCCCCGACGGCGACTTCCTCAGTGGTGGTCCCGGCACCGACCCGAGCGTGTCGTCCAACCCGGCCGAGAGCCGTGACCTGAACGACACAATCGTCGGCGGCGACGGCGGCGACCAGCTCGACGGCGGCTTCGGTGACGACGACATGTACGGCGACGCCGTGCTGGCTTGCAACGTCGCGGGCTCGCAGGTCAACGACGACTTGATCGACGGCGGCCCGGGTGACGACGACATGTGGGGCGGCGCAGGCGCCGACACCATGGTCGGCGGGCCCGGTCACGACGACCTCTGCGGCAACGCAGGCAACGACGACCTCGACGGCGACAACCCCGACCTCGACGCGGCGGGTGGCGGCAACGACACCTTCAACGGCGGGAGCGGGGCCGACGAGATCCTCGGCCGGTCCGGCCACGACGTGGCCACCGGTGGCGCCAACCGCGACAAGGTCGACGGCGGCATCGGCAACGACGACCTGGCCGGTGGGTCGGGCAGCGACGTGGTGACAGGCGGCGCCGGTCTCGACGTCATCGTCGGCGACAGCGCCACCATCGCCTCGTCCGACCGGGCGGCCCGGGCGTCGGCATCGCAGGCCACCCGTGTGGCCCTGGTGTCGGGCGAAGGCAACGCCACCGGCGGGACGGTCAACTGCGGCTACGTGCAGCACCCCGCCGCCGGGATCGAGGGCGGCGCGGCCGACTGCCTCCAGGGCGGCGCCGATCACGACGTCCTCTTCGGTGAGGGCAGCGCCGATCACGTCTTCGGCGACGACGGCGAGGACTGGGAGTCGGGCGGCAGCGGGGCCGATGTCATGCGCGGCGGCAAGCACGCCGACGTCATGCACGGCAACGCCGGCGACGACGAGATGCACGGCGACAGCGGCGCCGACCAGATGTTCGGCGGCGACGACATCGACACCATGCGCGGCGGCATCGACGCCGACTACATGGAGGGCAACAACCACGCCGACGTCATGAACGGCGACGGCGATGCCGACCGCATGGTCGGCGGCAGCGCCTCGCCGAGCGCGGCCGACGGAGCCGACACAATGCGCGGCGACGCGGCCAACGACGTGATCATCGGCGACAACGGCGTCATCGCCGCCGACGGCACGGCGACCATGAGCGACGGCGGGGCCGGGACCTTCGGTGACGACACAATCACCGGCGACGGCCACGACGACCGCATCTACGGCCACCTCGGTGGCGACACCATCGACGGCAACACCGGCCACGACTACGTGGTCGGCGACATGGGCTCGATCACGCCGGGCACGCGCACGGGCACCTGGCCGGGCGGTGCGCCGATCTACAGCGTGGCCTTGGTGGACGCCGACAAGGGCGGCGTCGACATCGTCAAGGGCGGTGACGGCAACGACCACGTCTACGCCGGCGCCGCAGGCGACA
Organism: Actinomycetota bacterium; assembly: GCA_019347595.1. Lineage (GTDB taxonomy): Bacteria > Actinomycetota > Acidimicrobiia > Acidimicrobiales > JAHWLA01 > JAHWLA01. The sequence goes on along the minus strand of JAHWLA010000047.1, from coordinate 8,293 downwards.
ACGTCGAGGGCAACGCAGGCGACGACTACGTCGAAGGCAACGGCGGCAACGACTCGATCTACGGCTTCAACGCCACGGTCGACGACGGCGTCGTGCAGCCCTCCGACTCGGCCGACCGTTTGACGATGACCCTCGTCGGCGACCAGGACGACCTGATCGGCGGCAGCTCCACCGCCGTCGACGGGCGCACCACAACGCCCGACGCCGGTGAGACGCTCATCGCGGGCAACGGCGACCACGACGTGATCACCGGCGACAACGCCGACGTCACGCGCATCGTCGATCCGGGCGACGCCACGCAGTGGGCCGACGACGCCATCATTCCCGGCGCCCGGGCCCGCGGCGTCGTGCTCCGGGACCGCGAGAAGACGGGCGCCGCACTGGCGGCCGTCAGCGGCAACGACGTGATCGTCGGCAACGACGGGAGCGACCGCGCCTACGGCGAAGGCGGGCAGGACTGCATCAAGGGCAACGCCAACGACGACTTCCTCGAAGGCAACCAGGATGTCGACTGCATCGAAGGCAACGACGGTGAGGACGACATCATCGGCGGTTCCTCCACGGAGGTCGGCGGCTCGCCGGGCGTCGGGGATCCCGACAGCGGCGACTTCCTCCACGGCGGCGCCGGTGCGGACGCGATCGCGGCCGACAACGCCACAATCGCCCGCTCGGCCCTGGCCGACCCGACGTTCCAGACGGACGGGCGTTGGCTCGGCGTGGTGGCGGCCCGGTGGGTGAAGCTGCTCGACGTCACGACCCTCGATGCCACACGGTTCGGGGCCGACGCCGTCTCCGGTGGCCAAGGCGCGGACATTGCCTTCGGCCAGGACGGCGACGACTGGATCTCGGGTGGCTCGGAGGACGACCACATCCAAGGCAACGGCGGGGTCGACAACGTGTTCGGCGACCGTCTCCTGTCCGACGCCTCGGTGACGGGTGACCCGACGCTGCCTGCGTCGCTCACCGGTTGCCCGAGCGCGGATGCAGCCCAGCTCGACGGCGCCCAGGGCGCGACCGGGCAGGACGACATCATCGGCGGCAGCGAGCGAGCCGGGCAGCGTGACGCCGGGGACACCATCTTCGGCGACGGCGCCGAGGACTTCGCCCTCGGTGACAACGGCACGCTCGTGCGTCCCATCACCTCGGGTGCCTATGTCACCACCCTGCACAAGTACGGCAACGACGGCGAGGGCTTCGTCCGCACCGTCACGCCGTTCGACCGGGAGAAGACGGGCGCCGCGCTGGCGGCCGTGAGCGGCGGCGACCGCATCGAGGGCAACGACGGCGGCGACCGTCTCTTCGGTGAGGGCGGCGACGACTCGGTCAAGGGCAACGCCCACGACGACTACGCCGAAGGCGACCAGGGTCGTGACTGGGTGGAAGGCAACGACGGCCAGGACGACCTGGTCGGTGGCAGCTCGTTCGCCCTCGGCGCCGACGGGGTCGGTGCCCAGCGCAGCGATCCCGACGACGGCGACTTCCTCTACGGCGGCGAGGGCCACGACGTGGTCGCAGGCGACAACGCCGTGGTGGCTCGCACCGCCTCGCAGGCAGGCACGCCCGTGTACTTCACGACGGACGGCCGTCTGCTGGAGCCCACCGACCGGTGGATCAGGCTCTACGACCTCGACTCGCTGCGGGCCGGCGCCTACGGCGGCGACCTGATCTCCGGCGGGCAGGCCGTCGACGTCGGCTTCGGCCAGGACGGCGACGACTGGCTGTCGGGCGGCAGCGAGGGCGACTACCTCGAGGGCAACGGGGCCAACGACCGCTTCTACGGCGACCGACTCCCGTCGGACACCACGGTGGCGGGCGTGCCTGCCGTGCCTGCCTCGCTGGCGGGCATGAGCAGCGGGCAGCCGCAGCTCGACGGTGTCCCGGGGCCGCACGGCCAGGACGACATCGTCGGCGGCAGCCTGCTGGCCGGGCATCGTGACGGCAACGACCGGGTCTCGGCCGACGGCGCCCAGGACTTCGTCCTCGGCGACAACGGCTCGCTGGTCCGGGAGCTGCTGGGCGCGGTGTACGGCACGTACACGTCTGCCGAGGACACCGCACGCATCCGTCGCAACGCCGAGCGCTTCGACGTCGCCACCCCGGCCGCGGCCGGCGTGTGGGGCAACGACGTCATGGAGGGCAACGCAGGCGACGACGCCATGTGGGGCCAGGACGGCAACGACGAGCTGTGGGGCAACGGCGAGGACGACGACCTGTTCGGCGAGCTCGGCAACGACCGGGCCTTCGGTGGACCGGGCGAGGACTCGCTCATCGGCGACCGCGGCGGCGTCACCAACACCTTGGTGACGGCGGCGATGATGGCCGACCCCGCCAGCCCGTTCTTCAGCTACACGGTGTCGACGCCGTCGCCCCCGTTCGTGACCTACCACGCCTTCAAGGCCCATCCGCTCGACCGCCGGGTCGACCTCCTCAACGAGGCGGCCGGATCGGTGGGCGGTCCCTTCATCGGGAACCGGGTCATCACCCACAACGGGCGGGACGAGGGCGGCCACGACCTCCTGCGAGGCGGCGCCGACCACGACTCGCTGCACGGCACGTTCGGCGACGACCTCGTCAACGGTGACAGCGGTGGCGACTACGTCTACGGCGACGACGGCTCCGACGTCATGTGGGGTGGTCGCGGCAGCAACGATCCTCTGAACACAGGGGACCGGGGCGGCACATTCGACAGCCTCGTCGACTACGTCTTCGGCGGCCACGGGGGCGACCCGGCCAAGGACGCAGGCGTGGTCACCGGTGGAGCGGACATCCTCGACTACATCCCGAGGGTGGACGTCGACCCGCAGTCGTGGCACGACGCCGTGGCGACGTACAGCGACCTCGACGGCAACGTCCAGGAGTCGTTGCGCCAGCACAACCAGGGCATCGACTGGGTGTACGGCGGCTTCGACCGTGACGTCATGCAGGCCAACCTGGAGACACAGGGGCCGAACGACGGCGACCGCCTCATCGACTGGACCGGTGCGTGGAACCTCTACACGCATTGCAGCCCGGACTACGGCGGCTACAACGACATCCGGGCCATCAGCCCGCAGATGATCGACTTCCTCGAGCGGCTGGCGTACGCCACCGGCGTGGGGTCGTCGCTCTCGGCGGTCCAGAACTCGGCCACGTCGGCCTACCGGGAGCTCGCCCTCGTGTACCACAAGGACGTGAAGGTGAACTCCGGCAAGGACTACCCGACCACGCCGGGCCACTTCGAGGACATCGCCTGCAGCGAGAACTAGCAGTCAGCGGGGGTGGGCCGGCGCACGCCTGCCCACCCCCACACCGCCTCCCCCGTTCTGGTCCGTAGATCCGGCGCTGTGGCGCCGGATCTACGGACCAGAACCGCGTTTACTGCGGGGGGACGAAGGCGTCGGGGGGAATGGTGTGGCGCAGCTCGACCAGTTGCAGCATTGACTGGCCCGCCTCGGCCGACAGCACGACACCCTCGGGCGACAGGCACATCCGGTTCCCGGTGGCGCCTGTGAAGCAGCGGCCGTCGCGGCCGCCGACGTTCTGCGACGTGGCAGTCACGTTGCCGCCCAACTGGGCCACGAACCCGGCGATGACGGTGTCGACCTCGCCGGTGGTCGACTCGCTCTGCGGCTCGCACGACCACGGCTGCGTGGGCGTGTGCCGGCAGCGCACCGGACCCGTCTGCAGCAGCAGCGTGCGGACCTCGTCGGTGGGGCCGGTGGCGGCGTCGTGGCGGCTGCGCGGCGGCTGGCGGATGAGGCGCAGGCGCAGCGAGGTGGAGACGCCGGGGATGCTGGCCGTGTAGGTGGCGTCGAAGGTGGCGTTGCGGCCCTCTTCGAGCAATGCCGCCAGCTCCGCCCGTGCCTCGTCGTCCTGCGGTGCGCCGTCGTCGTCGCCGGTCCCCACTGCGCCCAACGTGGCCGCCATGCCTGCCACCAGTGCGGCCACCACACCCGTCGCCACCCAGCGCTTCCAGTCGCGCCGTCGACGGTTCACCATCGTGCCTCCCGAAGCTCGTACTGTCGCCAGGGTAGGGGGCTGTCACCGGGAGGCTGGGACATGAAGCGAGTGATGGCGTGCGCAGTCGCGCTGCTGAGCGTGACCGGAGCGGCGTGCGGCGACAGCGGGTCGGGCGACAGCGCCGACCCCACCCCCACGACGGCAGCAGGCTCGGCTCGTCCGGCGCCGACCGAGGCGGAAGCCCGCGCCGCCTTGCTCACCTCGGCCGATTTCCCCAGTGGGTGGCAGGCCGACGAGTCGGGCGACGACAACCCGAGCAACGCTCGGTGTCAGGAGTTCGAGGCGCTGAACGACCACAAGCCCGCCGCCGACGCCGAAGCGTCGTTCGCCGCGGCGCGAACGGGGCCGTTCGTGGAGCACCGGGTGCTGGCCTTTGCCGACGTGGCGGCCGCCGAACGCCACATGACGCTCATCGAGGAAGCGGTGCGAGCGTGTGCCTCGTTCGGAGGCAACGGCGGCACAGGCTCGTTCAGTCTCTCCGACGGGCCAGACCTGGGCGACGAGTCGCTGGCGGCGTCGATCCGCGCTCGCGCCACCGGGCTCGAGCTCGACGGCGAGATCGTCGCCGTTCGCCGCGGCCGTGCGGTGTCGCTGCTCACCCAGATCGCCATGCAGATCGCCAACATCGGCGGCGCCGAGCTGCGGAGCAGCCTGACCGAGGAGCTGGCCGGCAAGGCCGCCGCCAAGCTCCAGGCGGCCGCGTAACCCGGCCACTCACCGTTCTCGTTGCGGAAGTGCGCTCCCTGGTGCGCACTTCCGCAACGAGATGGCGGGCGACAGGGCCGGCTAGCCTCACCGCCGATGCACGTCGTCCGCGACCTGAGCGCCTGCCCTCGCCCCGAACGCGGCGCCGTGGTCACCATCGGCGCCTACGACGGCGTCCACCTGGGCCACCGGGCGCTCATCGCCGAGGTGCGCCAGCGGGCCGAACGGCTTCAGTGCGCCACGGCGGTCGTCACCTTCGATCGCCACCCGGCCATGGTCGTACGCCCGGACTCGGCCCCCAGGCTGCTCACCGACCTCGACCAGAAGCTCGAACTGCTGGCCGAGACGGGCGTCGACTACACGCTCGTCGTCCACTTCGACGAGGCCCGTTCCCGCGAGTCTGCCGAGGACTTCGTCCACGAGCTCCTCGTCGGCTGCCTCAACACCAAGGCGGTCGTCGTCGGCCACGACTTCCACTTCGGCCACGGCCGCCGGGGGAACGTCGCCCTCCTCACCCAGATGGGCGGCGAGCTGGGGTTCGACGTCCTCGGGCTGCGGCTGGTCGGAGGCGAACCGCCGTACTCGTCCACGCGCATCCGCACGCTCCTGGCCGCGGGCGACGTGGAAGCGGCGGCGGCCGTCCTCGGCAGGCACCACGAGGTGCGGGGCACGGTGGAGCGCGGCGACGCCCGGGGCCGCACCCTGGGGTTCCCTACCGCCAACATCGAGGTGCCGGGCGAGATCCTCCTGCCCGCCGACGGCATCTACGCGGGCTGGTACCGCCGCCCCGACGGCGCCCGCCACATGGCGGCGCTGTCGCTGGGCCGACGCCCCACGTTCTACGAGCACGCCGATTCGTCCCTTTTGGAGGCGTACCTGCTCGATTTCCACGGCGACCTCTACGGCGAGCGGGCCGCCGTCGAGTTCGTGGCCCGGCTGCGGGGAGAGGAGCGCTTCGACTCGGTGGAGGCCCTGGTGGCCCAGATGGGCGCCGACGTGGAGGCCACCAGGGCCACGCTGGCGGTGGCGGGGCGGCCGGAGCACTAGTCCGTTCGGGCCATCGTTGATCAAACGTTGCCTGAACCAATTGGGCGCAACATACGAGTAAAAGGGCATGCGTGTCCGAATCGTCGCCCTCGCCGCACTAGTCAGCCTCCCGTTGCTGGGCGCTGTGCCCGCCGCCCTGGCCGAGGAGTGCCCCGTCGCCGACCGCGTGATCGACGGCTGCCGCCCCGCCCCGGCGCCCGATGCCGAGCCTGCGCCGGAGCCCCAGCCCGAGACCCAGCCCCAGCAGCAGTCGCAGCCCCAGTACCAGCCGGGCCACCAGCCTGCAGCAGTCAGCCGCCTGCTCACGCTCATGAACAACGAGCGCCGCAGCCGCGGCCTGCCGCTGTTCGCCCAGCGCGGGGATGTCACCGCCACATCGGCCGGGCACAGCGAGGCCATGGCCGCCGCCGGGACGATCTGGCACAACGACGCCTACTTCACCGCCGCCAACAAGAAGCGCCTCGACGCCGTGCTGCTGGGCGAGAACGTGGCCCGCAACCCCGACATCGACGACGCCCACCGGCGTCTCATGAACAGCCCCGGCCATCGGGCGAACCTGCTCGACTCACGGTTCACCGTGGTCGGCCTGGCTGTGTACCGCAGCAGCACCGGCTCGCTGTACGTGACCCAGAACTTCCTGCAGCCCCGCGTCGCCGAGGCGCCCCGTGCCGCCGCGCCTGCGCCGGCCAAGCCGAAGGCCGCCGCTGCGCCCGCCCCCAGCCCGTCGACCACGACCCCTCCGGCGCCTGCGCCCGCCCCGGTCGCCGAGGCCACCGACACCGCTACCCAGGTGCTTTCGGCCACCGACCCCAGCCTGTTGGCCGCCCCCGCCTCCGTGCCCGGTCCTGCGGGTGGCGCCCCGGTCGGCGCCCTCGCCGCCCTCGCCGCCCTCGCACTGGTGGCCGCAGGCGGATTGGCCGTTCACAAGCATTCGGGCGTTTTGCCTCTACTTCGCGCCCACAGCGGTCGATAGAGAGGGTGTGGGGCGGAGCATCCTGGTAGTCGACGACGAGGCATCGATCAGGTTCCTCGTAGCACGCGGCCTGGTGGCCGAGGGCTACGAGGTGGTCGAAGCCGTCGACGGGCAGGACGCCCTCGACAAGCTCGACACCCAGCCGGACCTCATCGTGCTCGACGTGATCATGCCCAACGTGGGCGGCTGGGACGTCCTGGCCGAGATCCGCCGGCGGGGCGAGATGCCCGTGATCATGCTCACGGCGGAGAACGACGAGCACGCCCGCATCCACGGCCTCGACCTCGGCGCGGACGACTACCTGGCCAAGCCGTTCTCGGTCGGGGAGCTTGTCGCCCGGGTGCGATCGGTCCTCCGTCGGTCCAACCGCGGCGACGAGGTCGGCTCGGTCATCCAGGCCGACGGACTGCAGATCGAGATCAGCGCCCGCCGCGTACTGGTGGACGGGACGCCCGCCGACCTCACCCGTCGGGAGTTCGAGCTCCTGTCGTTCCTGGCCACCCACCCCAACCGGGCGCTCACCATCTCGGAGCTACTGGAGCGGGTGTGGGGATCGTCGGTGGACTACCAGGACAAGCACACCGTCGCCGAACACGTCCGCCGGCTGCGCGGGAAGATCGGCGACCGCTGGATCGAGACCGTGCGAGGGGTGGGCTACCGATTCGCCCCGGCCGGCGTCACTCCTCCGAGACCGGACGACCTCGCAGCCGTTTGACGTCGCTGCGGCGACGCTTGGCCTCCACCCGGCGCACCTTCGACGCCCGCGTGGGCCGCGTCGGCTGCCGCTGCACCTCGACCCGCAAGGCCTCGGCCAGCTTGGTTCGGAGGCGCTCCAAGGCCAAGTGCCGGTTGCGGGTCTGCGACCGCTCGTCGGAGGCCACCACCCGCACTGTCGGCCCCAGCCGCTCCAGCAATCGAGCCCGCTGCCGGGGGCCGAGCGACGGCGACGACTCGATGTCGAAGCGCAGCTCCACCCGGGTGTTGGAGGTGTTGGCGTGCTGGCCGCCTGGCCCGCCGCTGGCCGTGAACTTCCACACCAGCTCGTCGGCCGGGAGGACGCACGACCTGGTCACCCGCAGCTCCTCCACCCCGCCATTCTGGTCCGTAGATCCGGCGCCACGGTGCCGGATTCACGGACCAGAACGGTCGGCTGCTACCCTGGACCGTCCCCTGGGGAAGCAAACGAGGAAACCGCTTCATGCCCGACAAAGCCGCAACGATCACCGAGCATCGGCTCCACGACTCCGACACGGGGTCGCCCGAGGTCCAGATCGCCATCCTTACGGAGCGCATCAACCACCTCACGGAGCATCTCAAGATGCACAAGGGCGATCACCACACCCGTCGGGGCCTGATGAAGCTCATCGGTCGGCGTCGCCGTCTGCTCGACTACGTCAAGTCGAACAACGTCGAGCGGTACCGGGAGATCATCGGGCGCCTCGGCCTTCGCCGCTAAGGACGCAGCACCACCTCACGAGCGGCCAGGGGGCCGCTCGTGTCGCATCACCACACTGGCGGCGACGGAGTCAGCTACCAGTTGCCGGGCCCCCGGCCCTCCCCGCGAGGAGC
>JAHWLA010000046.1 GCA_019347595.1 Actinomycetota bacterium | reverse complement strand
GCGAAGTGTGCGGAGTTGGGCCGCTCTGGCGGCCCCAACTCCGCACACTTCGCTAGTGGGGGCGGGCTTTGGAGGGTTGGACGCGGGGGGGTTCGGATTCGGCCTTCGGGAAGTGCGGGGGCCACGGGGCGTCGCCCAGCCCGCCCGCCTCGTCGCGGCGGGCCAGCTCCAGCAACGGCTCCAGCGAGTACGCCACGTCGTCGATGCCGGCCCCCACGTCGCCCAACGCCGCATACCGGGCCGGCAACGTGGCGATCGTCAGGTCGGCGGGCTCCACGTCGGGCACCTCGTCCCACGTCACCGGCGCGCTCACCCGGCCCTCGGGGTTGGCCCGCACCGAGTACACCGACGCCACCGTCCGGTCGCGGGCGTTCTGGTTGTAGTCGAGGAACACCCGCTCGCCCCGTTCCTCCTTCCACCACGCCGACGTGGCGTCATCGGGCATGCGTCGCTCGACCTCCCGGGCCAGCGCCAGCGCCGCCCGGCGGACCTCCAGGAACCCCCACGCCGGCTCGATGCGCACGTTGACGTGGATGCCTCGCGACCCGCTCGTCTTCGGCCACCCCACCATCCCGTGCTCGTCCAGCACGTCCCGCACGCACATGGCCACCCGCCGCACCGTCGGCCACTCCACGCCGGGCTGCGGGTCCAGGTCGATGCGCAACTCGTCGGGCCGGTCCACGTCGCCCCGCCGCACGGGCCACGGGTTCAGGTCGAGGCACCCGAGGTTCACCGCCCACGCCACATGGGCCACGTCGACCGGGCACAGCTCGTCGGCATGGCGGCCGGACGGGAACGACACCCGCACGGTCTCCAACCACGGCGGCCGCCCCTTCTCGGGCACCCGCTTCTGGTAGAAGAACTCGCCCTCGGCGCCGTCGGGGTACCGCTTGAGCATGGTGGGCCGCTCGTAGACGCCCCGCAGGGCGCCCTCGCCCACGGCCAGGTAGTAGTTCACCAAATCGAGCTTGGTCTCGCCTCGCAGCGAGAAGAACACCTTGTCGGGGTTGGTGACGCGGACGGTGCGCCCGTCCACCTCGAGCTCGACCGCCGGCGTTACCACGACTCCCAGTGGACCACGGATTCCGCCGCCAGTCGCGACGCGGGCTTGAACGACGACCCCGTGTAGTAGGCGACGGGCATCAACCCGCCCTGGGTGAACTTGTCGTAGGGGATGCCCAGCACCTCGGCCGCCTCCCGCTCGAACGGCAGGTGCAGCGTCGTCCACGCCGTCCCCAACCCCCGCGCCCGCCCGGCCAGCATGAAGCTCCACACCGCCGGCAGCAGCGAGCCCCAGAAGCCCGCCTGCATGAACACCCCCTCACCGTCGACCCGCCCGTGGTGCACGGGCACCAGCAACCACGGCACCTCGTGGAACCGGTCGCGCAGATACCGCGACGACTCGCTCACGAAGTCCAGGCGCTCGCCCCGGGGGTCGCCTTCGCCGTAGGTCGGCCGGGGCATCGACGCGTACGGGTCGTAGCCCTGGCGGTACAGGTCGGCCAGCGCCGCCTTCTTCTCCGGGTCGGAGACGAACACGAAGTGCCAGCCCTGCCGGTTGGAGCCCGTCGGCGCCTGGAGGGCGATCTCCACGCACTCCAACAGCACCTCGCGCGGTACCGGCCGCTCCAGGTCGAGCCGCTTGCGAACCGCCCGCGTCGTGGTGAGCAGCTCGTCCGGCGTCATCCCCGATGCCCTACGAGAAGTGCTTCAGCAGTTGGGCGAACTCGTCGGCCGGCCCGTTGGGCACGATGTAGCCCTCTTCGTTGCGGATCTGGTCGAAGTGGTCGCGCACGTCCTCGAGGCTGAGCTCGGCGTTGTAGTAGCCCTCCGTCAGCCCGATGAAGAAGCGGGCGATGCGGCCGCCCGCGGCCGAGTAGATCTCACCCGACACCGGGCAGTCCTCGTGCACCAGCCACGCCACGATCGGCGACACCAGCTTGGGGTCGAGCTTGTCGGCGAGCGGCCCCAGGAGCTCTTCCGTCATGCGGGTGCGGGCCACGGGTGCCAAGGCGTTGACCTTGATGTTGTACTTGGCCCCCTCGGCCGCCAGCACCCGGGTCAGCCCGACCAGGCCCATCTTGGCGGCGCCGTAATTGGCCTGGCCGAAGTTGCCGAGGACCCCCGAGTTCGACGCCGTGTTGACGATGCGCCCGTAGCCCTGCTCGCGCATCTTGATCCACGCCGGACGGGTGACGTAGAAGGCGCCGAGCAGGTGGACCTGGATGACCGGCTCCAGGAACTCGGGCGTCATGTTGTGGAACGTCTTGTCGCGCAGGATGCCCGCGTTGTTGATCACGATGTCGACGCGGCCGAAGGCGTCGAGCGCCGTCTGCACGATGGCCTCGCCGCCCTCGGGCGTGGCGACGGAGTTGGTGTCGGGGACGGCGACGCCGCCCAGGTCCTCGATCTCCTTCGCCGTGGTCGCCGCGGGCCCGGCGTCGCCGCCTTCGCCGCTGACGGAGCCGCCCAAGTCGTTGACCACGACCTGCGCGCCCCGCGAGGCGAGCAGCAGGGCGTGCTCACGGCCGAGCCCCCCGCCTGCCCCGGTGATGATCGCTACCTTCCCGTCGTACCCGAGATCAGCCATGGTCGCGAACGGTACCTACCGCCCCGTCACCTGCGCCATTTCGACGGCGACCTCGCGAAGGCGCTTGTAGTCGACCTTCCCGTTGGCCGCCCGCCCGATGGTTTCCACGGTGAACACCCGCTTGGGCGCCTTGAACGCCGCCAGCCGCGCCCGCACATGCGCCACCACGTCGGCCTCGTCGACGACGGCGCCGGGGACGGGTTCGACCACCGCGGTCACCGCCTCGCCCCACGTCTCGTCGGGCAGCCCGACGGCCACCGCGTCGCGCACGGCCGGGTGCGTCTTCAGGGCTTCCTCGACCTCCTCCGGGTACACCTTCTCGCCGCCCGTGTTGATGCACACCGACCCGCGCCCCAGCAGCCGCAGGGTGCCGTCGGCCTCGACGGTGGCGTAGTCGCCCGGCACCGACCACTGCTCGCCGTCGATGACGAGGAACGTGCGGGCCGACTTCTCCGCGTCCTTGTAGTAGCCCACCGGCGTGCGGCCCCGGACGGCCACCCGCCCGATCTCGCCCGATCCCGGCTGCACCTCCCGACCGTCGTCGGTGATCACGCGGGCGTTCTCCCCGAGGGTGAACTTGGCGGTGCGGGTGGTGCCGCCGGCGGACGAGACCGACGTGCCCATCCCGAGCGCCTCGGACGACGAGAAGGCGTCGACCAACAGCATGCCGGGGTGGTGGCGCAACAACCCCTGCTTGGTCTCCTCCGACCACATCACGCCCGACGACACCACGGCGAACAGCGACGACAGGTCCCACCGCCCGGCCTCGCCGTCGAGCGCCCGCAGCACCGGCTTGGCGAAGGCGTCGCCCACCCAGGCAATGACGTTGACGCGCTCCCGGGCCTCGGTGTCGAGCAGGTCGATCGGGTCGAAGGTGCGCTCGGCGAGCGTGACCACCCGCCCGCCTGTGTTCAGCGTGGAGAAGGCGATGAGCGCGCCCGTCCCGTGCATCAGCGGCGCCGCGGGCAGCCCGACCCACCCCGGGCTCTGCAACACCGACCGCATCCCGTCGAGCCCGGCGTCGAGGTCGTAGCGGACGCCGAGGCTGCTGTTGTTGAGCATGCAGAACAGGTCGTCCTGCCGCCACATCACGCCCTTGGGCATGCCGGTGGTGCCGCCGGTGTAGAGCAAGTAAAGGTCGTCGCCGTCACGCCCCCACGGCGGGACGACGCGCTCGACCCCACGGGTCGCCGCCTGCTCGTAGGGCAGCGCCCAGTCGGGGCACGGGCCGCTGCTGTCGTCGACCCACAGCCAGCCGCGCACCTTCGGCAGCTTGGCCCGCAACCGTTCGATCCGTTCGGCGAACGTCCCGTGAAAGACCACGGCCACGGCATCGGCGTTGTCCCAGAGGTACAGGAGCTCCTCGTCGGCGTAGCGGTAGTTGGTGTTGACCGGCGCCAGCCCCGCCTTCCACGTGGCGAACACCGACTCCAGGTACTCGGGGCAGTTGTAGAGGTACTGCGCCACCTTGTCCTGCCGCTCGACGCCGAGGTCGAGCAGGGCGGCGGCCACCCCGTCGGCCCGGCGGTCGAAGTCGCGCCACGTGCGGTCGCCGACCGCGGGCGCGTCGGGCAGCACCTCGGCCACCACCTCCCACGCGTCGGCGAAGTTCCACCCGGGCATGCTGCACGGGCAGTGTAGGTTTCGCGCGTGGACTTCGAATTGCCTGGGGAGGACGACCCGCGTCGGGTGGAGGTACGGGAGTGGCTGGCGGCCCACCCGCGGCCGAGCGGACGGGAGCTGGCCGAGGCGGGCTACGTCGCCCCGCACTGGCCCCGGCCGTGGGGGCTCGACGCCGACCCCATCCACCAGTTGATCATCGACGACGAGCTGCGCGGGGCCGGCGTGTCGCGCCCGCCCAACCCCATCGGCATCGGCTGGGCGGGGCCGACCCTGATCCACGCGGGGAGCCAGGAGCAGAAGGAGCGCCACCTGTTCCCGATCCTGTCGGGGGAGGAGCTGTGGTGCCAGCTCTTCAGCGAGCCCGGCGCAGGCTCGGACCTGGCAAGCCTGTCGACGCGGGCCGTGCGCGACGGCGACAGCTACGTCGTCAACGGCCAGAAGATCTGGACCTCGCTCGCCCACGTCTCGACGTTCGGCATCCTCATCGCCCGCACCAACCCCGATGCCCCCAAGCACAGAGGCATCTCGTACTTCATCTGCCCCATGGACATGCCGGGCATCGAGGTGCGGCCCATCGTGGAGATGACGGGCGCGCACACCTTCAACGAGGTCTTCTTCGACGATGTCCGCATCCCGGTCGAGAACCTGGTGGGGGAGGAGAACGAGGGCTGGTCGCTGGCCAAGGTGACGCTCGGCAACGAGCGGGTGTCGCTGTCGGGCGAGGGCGCGCTGTGGGGGCGGGGGCCGACCGCCCGCGACCTGCTCGACTTGGTGCGCACGCACGGCGGCGTGAGCGACCCCGTGCTGCGCCAGCGGCTGGCGTCGCTGTTCATCGAGGCGGAGGTGCTGCGCCTGATCCGGCTGCGCACGGTCAGCGCCGTCGTGCAAGGGCGCTCGCCCGGGGCCGAGGCGTCGATCCGCAAGGCGCTGGCCGACGAGCACGGGCAGCACATCATGGGGTTGGCCAAGGACCTGGCGGGCACGGCGGGCATGCTCTCGGACGTCGGCCCGCTGGGGGAGCCCGCCGCCGAGTGGGCCTACGGGTACCTGTTCGCGCCGGCGCTCACCATCGGCGGCGGTACCTCGGAGGTGCAGCGCAACATCGTCGCCGAGCGCGTGCTCGGCCTCCCCCACGACCTCGCCGCCACCTAGCGCCCGTCCCCGCCGTTCTGGTCCGTAGATCCGGCGCCGTGGCGCCGGATCTACGGACCAGAACGAGAAGAGGTCAGGTGCGGTAGGCGCCGGGGCCGGTCAGCATGCGGCGATGCCAGCGACGGGGGGTGGCCAGGATCGCCCGGGGATAGTCCTCGAACAGCCAGCGCGCGAAATTGCGGCGCGTCCAGTCGGTCGACCCCGCTACCCGCACGGCGCCTCGTATGCCGACCGGCCGGGCGATCATCGCCGTCGACAGCCAGTCGGCCAGCGCGTTGTCCCGCCGCAGCCCGGCCCGCACGGTCGCCTCGTACGCCGTCGCCGCCATGGCCGGTCGCAGTGCGCCGGCGCGCAACACCGACCGCGCCGCGTCGACACCCGTTTCGAGCGCCTGGCCGATGCCCTCGCCGGTCATCGGGTCGGTGGCGCGCGCCGCGTCGCCCACGAACAGCGCACGGCCGCCCGCGGCGTGCAGCGCCGTGGCGCCCACGCGTGCCGGGATCGGCCATGCCTTGTGCGGCGCCTCGGGCTCGGCCGCGTCGCCGAGCACCGCCCGGATGTGGGGACGAGCCAACAGGTCGGCCCACACGCTCTTCATCTCCTTGGTCGGCCGCCCCGGCCGACGTCGGATGCCGAACCCCACGTTGGCCCGCCCGTCGGGCAGCGGGAACGACCACGCGTAGCCCGGCAGCAGATCGCGCTCGAACCACACCCACAGCCGCTCGCCGCCGCCCGCCGCCACGCCGCGGAAGTACTGGCGGAAGGCGTGCCACTCACCGAGATAGCCGGGTTCGTCGGGCACGCCGAACGCCTTGCGCAACGGCGACCACATGCCGTCGGCGCCGATGGCGTAGCGGGCCACCACGCCGTCGAGCCCGTCCACGTCGAGGACGACGCAGTCACCATCGCCGATCCGGGCACCGATCAGCGCGTGCCCGTCGAAGACCTTGACCCCCGCCGCCCGGGCCACGTCGAGCAAGGCGGCGTCGAGCTCGACCCGGCGGGCCACCGCCCCGTACAACCCGGCGCCCCGCGGCAGCGGGAAATCGACGATTCGGCCGGATGGCGAACGTACCCACACGTCGGCGATCGGCTGCCACGACGGCACCGCGTCGGGCTGCAGCCCCAGCGACTCGAGCAGCCGCAACGCGCCGGTCGTCAGCCCGTCGCCGCAGCACTTGTCGCGGGGGAAGACCGCCTTGTCGACCAGCACCACGTCGCGGCCGGCGCGGGCGAGGCTGATGGCGGCGGCGCACCCGGCCGGGCCGCCGCCGATGACGGCGACGTCGGCGGTGATCACCCCGGCGATGCTACCGACACCCCGCTAGGTGTCGCGAAGGGCGGCGTCGAGCGCGCTCGTCACCTCTGGATGCTTGAAGTGGTAGCCGTGCGCCTCCAAGCGGGCCGGGAGGGCGCGCTGCGACGATGTGATCGCGGAGGCCAACCCTGGCGACAGCACCACGTCGAGGGCGATCTTGGGCACGGGCAGGCGGGCCGGTCGTCGCACGGCTCGCCCGAACGCGCTGGTCAGCTCGGCGTTGGTGACCGGGTTGGGCGCCGTCACGTTGATCGGCCCCGACACGTCGTCGCTGCGCAGCACGTGGAGGATGGCGCCCACCTCGTCGTGGAGCGACACCCAGCTCGTCCACTGCTTGCCCGATGCCAGCCGCCCGCCCAACCCGAGCCGGAACAGCGGCAGTTGCTTCTTGATCGCCCCGCCCCGCCCCGACAGCACGATGCCGCTGCGGAGGTGGACGACGCGGATGCCGGCCGCCTTGGCAGGCGCGGTGGCGGCCTCCCAGTCGCGGCACATCAGGGCGAGGAAGTCGTCGCCGAGCGTCGAGTCCTCGGTAAGCACCTCGTCGCCCCGGTCGCCGTAGATGCCGATGGCCGAGCCGCTCACGAACACCTTCGGCGGCTTCGCCATCCCGACCGCCGCCTCGGCCAGCAGCGTCGTCCCGACGATGCGGCTGTCGCGAATGCGGGCCTTCTGCGCGGCCGACCATCGGCGCTCGCCGATGCCCTCGCCTGCCAGGTGGACCACGGCATCGACACCGGTCATCGCCGCGGTGTCGATCCGCCCGACGGCCACGTCGTACGACACGTCGCCGTTGCCCGCCGTCCCCCTGGCCAGCCGCCGCACGTTGTGCCCGCCGAGCTGGAGGGCGAGGACCAGCGCCGAACCGATCAACCCGTGCGATCCGGACACCAGGACGTTCACGGCGCCGATGCTACGAGCAGTTCACCCCTTCTTCCGGGCGATACAGGGCGCCCACGGTATCGACCTTCTTCGTGCCGTCCGGGTAGGTGCGCGTCCGCTGCGTTGTGACCCGCGTGCACGGCCCTCGGGGCGACTCCGTCCGGCCGGTGTCCGTGGCCTCGATGTGCTTCGTGGAGTACAGCGTGACCGTCAACGTGGTCGATGTGTACGTGGGCCAGATGAGCACGCCGAAGTCGGTCGTGTTCTTGATCTGGAGGTCGGGGTGCGGGAAACCCAGCGTCGCCTCGCGGCCGCGTGGGTAGCGGTCGAAGTACAGGCTGTGGGCCTGGTACTCGCCGAAGTCGAGGCCCGCGAAGAAGGCGGCGTTGAACAGCGTGGTGGCGTACTGCGACACGCCGCCGCCGACGTCCTCGGCCAGCATGCCGTCCTGGATGACGCCTGCCACCACGAAGCCCCTTTCTCGCGTACGGCGGCCGACTCGTTCGTTGACCGAGAACGTTGTGCCCGGCGTGATCAGCATCCCGCGGGTGAGGTCGGCGATGCGGCGGATGTTGGTGACGCGCGATTGCCCCGCCGTGAACCGGGTTGTGAAGGTCCCCACCACCTCCTTCACGCCCAGCTTGCCTGCCTCCTCGGCGGTCAGCTTGGGCTCGACGCGCGTCAGCGGCAGCGTCGGCGGGCTCGTAGGGCGCGTGCGCAGCGCGTCGAGTACCAATTGCGCGGCGCCCGGCGCGCAGCAGCCCGTGCCCGATTTGCCGGGGACGACGCGTGGCGACCCGTCCACCACCGTGAACCTCGTCTCCGTCGGACGGGTGCCCGCCTCGGGCAGCAGCTTGGCGAGGTCGGTTGTCGCCGCCCCGGCGTCGAGCGTGAGGACCAGGCCGTCGGTCGCCGGCCGCGCGCGCACCCACGAGCGGAGGGTGGCGGTCGGGATCGAGGCGGTGGCGTCGCCCGCCTTGACGGACAGCGGCGAGCGCACGAGTTCGGTCGCCTCGGCGATGACTTCCTCGGCGTCCTCGGTGTCGAAGCGGGGCGGGACCTTGCCGCGGCCGACGCGCACGCGCATGGGGATCCCGCGCCGAGCCGCGGCCGGAAGGTTGTCGATTACCTCGGCGGGGTCGATGCCGCGGCCCGACTTGCCGTCGACGGCGACGAGTGTGTCCTTCTCCACCTTGACCGACGGCTCCGTGGGCGCCGTTCGGGGCCCCGGGTCGCGCTCGGCCACCACCTGGTAGACGGCGGCGGGGGCGACGGCGACGCGGACGGCCGCCCGGCGGGGCGAGCGCAGCGACGACAGCCAACCGGTGATGCGACTGAAGAGTGGGCCTGTGCGCCCCACCCGGAAGGCTTCCTCCACGGTGGCCGCCTCGGTGACCGACACGCCGAGCTCCGCCGCGGTGGCCGTGAAGCCGCCCTCGGGGGCATCGACGCGCACCTCGGCGTCGGCATAGCGGGTGGCGGCGACGGCCGCGACGGCGGCGACGGCCTGTCGATGAAGCCCGCCCACGGAGCGACCGGCCAGCTCGACGTTGCGCACGACTTGGCCGTCGTGGCGACGTGTGTCGACGGTCCAGGCGACGACGACCGTGACGGCGAGCCCGAACACGACGGCGAGCGCGACGAGTCCAACGGTTGCTGCACGGCGCACGACCGCCAAGGATCGCGCGCCCGGCGCCGCTATAGGGTGACGCCCATGCAGACCAG
Source organism: Actinomycetota bacterium (assembly GCA_019347595.1). GTDB lineage: Bacteria > Actinomycetota > Acidimicrobiia > Acidimicrobiales > JAHWLA01 > JAHWLA01. Next base: position 4,264 of record JAHWLA010000046.1, on the reverse strand, counting down.
GCTGACGGATGTGCTCCAGATCGAGCACCCGGTGATGCTGGCGGGCATGGGGGGCGTCTCCTACCACCGCCTGGTGGCGGCGGTCTCGGAGGCCGGGGGCTTCGGCTGCCTCGGCGCCTCGACCATGGGGCCGGACAAGATGGTGGAGGAGATGCTCGCGGTGCGCGGGCTCACCGACAAGCCGTTCGGCGTCGACCTGCTCACCGCCGCGCCCGGCGACATGGTGGCGCAGGTGCGCCAGATCATCGACCACGGCGCGTCGGTGTTCGTGGCCGGGTTGGGTGTGCCGCGGGACGTCGTCGATCTGTGCCACCAGCACGGCGTGATCGTGGTGAACATGTGCGGCAAGGTCCGCCACGCCGTGGCCGCCGTGGAGGCCGGGTGCGACATCGTCGTCGCCCAGGGGACGGAGGCGGGCGGCCACACCGGCCCGGTGGCGACGTTCCCGCTCGTGCCCCAGATCGTCGACGCCGTGGGCGACCGGGTGCCGGTGGTTGCCGCGGGCGGCATCTTCGACGGCCGCGGCCTGGCTGCCGCGCTGGCACTGGGCGCCGACGGGGTGTGGGTCGGCACCCGCTTCATCGCTACGCCCGAGGCGCGGGCGGTGCCCGGGTACAAGGACCGGCTGCTCGCCATCGCCGAGGACGAGACCGTGGTGTCGCGGGCCTACACGGGCAAGACGTGCCGGGTGGTGCGCAACGAGTACACCCAGTTCTTCGACGAGCACCCTGAGGAGCTCCAGCCGTTCCCTGCCCAGGTGGGCCGGGCCATGGGCGACAACGCCTTCCACCTCGGCGCCGACGAGACAACGGACGTCGACCCCAGCCGCGAGTTCTTCCCGGCCGGGCAGGGGGCGGGGGCCATCGACGAGCTGGTACCCGCCGGAGAGCTGGTGCGGCAGTTCGTGGCCGAGGCCGAGGCGGCCGTCGACCGCCTGCTCGCCACCCGCGCCCCGGCGTAACGCGCATCTCGTGTCGGAAGTGCGCACCGACGTGCGCACTTCCGACACGAGAACGAGCTTTTAGAGGCGGGCGAGGGCGCGACGGGCCAGGCCGGCGAACTCGGCCGGGTGGCTCAGGTGCGCGCCGTGCGACGCCCCCTCGATCACCACGAGCTCGGCGTCGGGCAGCGACGCCACCAGCCGCGGCGCGGCGTCCTTCTGGTGCGGGCGCGATTCGCTGCCCACGCCGACGACGACCGGCACGCGGACGTCGGCCGGGTCGAACGGCCGCCCCGCCCGCAGCCCGGCCAGGTCGGCCAGCAGCGCCACGCCCTCGCGGCGCCGCGCCTCCTTCGTGCGTTCGGGCAGTCGCTGCCAGCGCTGGTCGCCGATCATCCGCCGCATGAAGACCTCGGCGGCGCGTGCCGCGTCGCCCGCTTGCACGGCGGCCCCGCCGGCCGTGTCGGACGGCCACCACGGCTCCCACGGCATGGGCGCTTCGTAGGTGACCACGGCACGCACCACCTCGGGCCGCCGCACCGCCGCCGTCAGGGCGACGTTGCCGCCCAGGCTGTGCCCGACCAGCACGGTGGGTCGGGCGTCGAGGCGGGCCAGCAGGTCGTCCACGTGGTCCTCGAAGGTGCGGGCGGGCGGGTCGGCGTCGACGGCGCGGCCGTAGCCCCGCCGGTCGTACGTCGTCGTGTCGACATCGGCCAGGTGGCGGCGGGTGCGCTCGAACGACGTGGCGCGGTCCAGGGCGCCGTGGACGAAGACGACATGGGTGCGAGGGGCGGGCACGCCCCCGTGCTACCAGTCGGGCGTGAGGTCGCGCCCGGTCCGCGGGGCGGCGTCGTCACCGCGACGCTGCGGGATGACCACCGACGCCACCGCCCCGCCCTCCGGGCGGTTCGCCAGTGAGACGTCGCCGCCGAGCGAGCGGGCGAGCATCCGGGCCACGTACAGCCCCACGCCGCGCGTGTCGTCGTCGGCGCCCAGCCCCCGGGCCAGCGCCGGGAACAACGACTCGGGATCGACGTCGCCCAAGCCCGGCCCCTCGTCCGACACCCGCACCACCAGGTCGCCGAACGCCAGCTCGGCATCGCACGTGACAGCCGTGCCGCCGCCGTGGCGGGCGGCGTTGTCGATCAAGGCGGCGAGCACAGCGGCCAATCGGGCCGGAGTGGTCGAGACGGACAGCCCCTCGGTGTTGCGGCACGTCACGGTGCCCGCGGGCAGCGTCGGGATGGCGGCCAGCGCCCGGGCCACGATCTCGTCGAACGGCACATCCTTGGCCTCGTCGCGCTCGACTGTGACGTCGGCCAGCGGGGCAGGCGCCAACAGCTCGCCGATGCGCGTGGTGAGGAGCTCCACGCGAGCAGACGCCTCGTCCACCAGCCACTTGCACTGGCGATCGCCGGCGGGCAGTCGGCGCAGGGCGTGGAGCGCCATGCGCAGGTCGGCCAGCGACTGCTGCACCTCGTCGGACACCACGACATCGAGCGCGTTGCGGAGCGACAGCCGTCCTTCAAGCGTCTCGACGCCGCGGCGCAACGCGGTGATCTGCGCGGCCTGCGCTTCGAGGAGCGCGACCATGGCACGCACCTGCGCGTCGTCGGTCAGCGGAAACGTCATACCGGACTGTCGGCACCCGCCAGGCTGCCCTTGACGGCCTTCGCCCCCCCTTCGGCCGATCGGGGGACCAGAAACGAGGGGGTCAGACGCCGCGGCGGTCGCCCCACAGGTGGACGTGGAGGCGGGGCGAGAGATTCCACCCGCGGCGCAACACGGCGGGGGCCAGCGCCCGCATGCGCTCGGTCAACGTGTCGGCGTCGGTGCCCTCCGGCATGACCCAGACAGGCGACACGCCGAAGCCGGCCACCTCGTCGAGTTCGGTCTCGTCGCGCACCACGAACTTGAACACCGCCTTGCCCGTGGCCTCGAAGGCGCGCAGCACCTCGGGCTGGTGGCGCCGTTCGAGCGGGTTGCCCGAGTTCGCCAGCTTGGGTGACACGTTGAACCCGTCGACCAGCCGCACCAACTCCGGCGTCGGCGCCAGCGTGCCCGCCGTCTCGATCTCCACCCGCAGGCCCCGATCCCGAGCGGCCGACAACAACGGCGGCAGCCGCCGTTGTTGCAGCAGGGGCTCGCCGCCGGTGACCACCAGCAACTCCACCGGGCCGAAGCCGTCGAGCTCGGCGACGATGTCGTCTACCGACCGCTCCCGCAGCTCGACGGCGGGGTCGAAGCGCTCCCAGTCCCAGGTGTACGGCGTGTCGCACCAGGTGCACGCCAGGTTGCAGCGGCCCAGCCGCACGAACGAGGCCGTCCGCCCCGTCGACGGGCCCTCGCCCTGCCAGGTGGGGCCGAAGACCTCGGCGACGACCAGGCTCAACGGTCGGCCAGCAGCTCGACCGAGGAGTCGGACGTCTCCCACAGCCGGAGCCGGGCCACTCGCAAGCCGGCCGCCTCCAGCCGCTTCCACACGTCCTGGGCCAGCAATTCGGCGGTGGGGTTGTCGAAGAAGTCGTTGAGGTAGCGGTGGTCGTAGCGATCCACCACCTCGGTCTCGACCATCCGCTTCAGGTCGTCGAAATCGATCACCACGCCTCGCTCGTCGAGCGGGCCCTCCACCGTCACCTCGAAGCGGTAGTTGTGGCCGTGGAGGCGCTTGCACTTCCCCGGGTGCCACGGCAGCTCGTGGGCCGCCTCGAAGGCGAACGACCGGGTGACTCGGGTGCGCATGGCACTGCCACGCTACCCCTCGCGACTGCCGCCGGCGGTTAGCCGGGCTCCCCGTAGGGGCTGCCCGCCTCCACGTAGCAGTCGCTGTGGAAGTGCTCGACGCGGTCCCAACTGCCCTCGACGTAGACGTTGGCGATCACCTGTCGAAGCTGGGCACGGGCCACGAACTTCACCGGGGCTCCACAGTGGACGCAAACAGCCGAATTGCCCGGTTCAACAGTTCGCTCGACAGCCCGACTCTTCAGCACAGCACTCTTCGCCATAGCTCCTTCATCGGCAGCCCCCCGGGCGAAATGAGGTGATGGGTAGGCCCTCGCAGCCAGCGTAGTGATCTCGGCATTGACGCCGAGCGCGTTTGGTGACACGGTTTACAACGGCGTCGGGGTGCGGGTGCGTCCGCCGTGCACCTGCCCCCGTCGCCTTTATCGCGTCTGTGCGCCTGTTTGGCGCCGGTTCGGGCGGACTCAACGCCCTCGGCCGAGACGCACGGCCTCGCCCACCAGCCGTCGCACCGTGGGCTCGTCGGCTCCCTGCGCCACCACCTCGCCGACCAGCGCCTCCACCCTCGCCGCCTGGGCCAGA
>JAHWLA010000045.1 GCA_019347595.1 Actinomycetota bacterium | reverse complement strand
CGTTCTGTCCTCGTGTCGGCCGGGCTGGCGGTGTCCGGGGGCCTGGCGGCGGGGGCCTTCGGCGTGCTGGTCGGCGACATTGCGGCGATGGACTTCACCGCCCAGGACCACGCCTACGGCTCCATCTTCTTCACCCTCGGCGGTTTCGTCCTCGTCATGGCGGCGATTACGGCTGTGCTCGACGGGTTCGTGCTGTGGCAGTCGCTGCACGGCCGGTTCACCACCCGTCGGCACGCTCCGGTCGCCAACGCCGCCCGGTTCGGGGTCGCCGCCGCCGTCGTGTGGGCGGTCGGCCTCGGCACCCTCTACGTCGTCCCGGCCGTGGCATGAGTCGACGAGCATCGGACTCGGTTCGCCCGCGCACCCTGTGGGCCGCCATCGTCCTGGCGCCGATCGTGGGGTCGACGTACTTCATGGTCGTCTACCTCGTCGCCGAGGCGGCGTGCGCACCGGCCGTCGGGGGCCTGAGTGAGGCCTTCCTTCGCGCCGTGGCGTACGGGGCCACCGCGGCGTCGATCGTCGCGCTGCTCGGGGGCGCAGCCTACGCGTGGGTGCTGCGCCGCAAGCGCCAGGGAGCCGACGCGCAGGCCATGCCCCCGTTCCTCGGCGCCGTGGGGCTGATGCTGGCCGGGCTGTTCCTGTTCCTCGTGCTGCTGGTGGCGGCGCCCGTCGTCGGTTCGACGTTGTGCTGACGCGGGGTCCGCGCTCGCCATGACGACGTTCCCGCTGTGGGCGAACATCGCCGCGTTCGCGGTGGCCGCGGCGATGACCTGGGTGGCGGGCGCCCGGCTGGCGGCCGATGTCGACGAGCTGGCCGAGCGAACGGGGGCCGGTCGGTCGTTCCTCGGCGCGCTGGTGCTCGGCGGGATGACTTCTCTCCCCGAGGCGGCCACGGTGACGACGGCCGCCGCCGTGGGCGGCGGGTCGTTCGCGCTCGGCAACATCCTGGGGAGCGCGTCGGCCAACGTCGCCATCCTCGCTGCAGGCGACGTGCTCGTACTCCCGCGGCCGCTGCTCGACGCCGCCGACCGCGATGCCGTGCAGCGCCAGTCCGGGATGCTCATCCTGCTGCTGGCCGTGACGACGTGCGGCATCCTGGCGGGCGAGCCGTTCGACATCCCCGTGGGGCTGTGGACCGCGTCCGTCGCGGCAGGCACGGTGGCTGCCTTCCTGGTGCTCCGCAACGACGACCGCGGCGGACGCCCCGGCCCCGACGTCGTCCCCGCTCCGAGCGGAGAGGCGCAGAATGCGGGCGAGGTGTTGCCGGTGGCCGACGAGAGGGGCGGGCACCTGGCAGCGCGGCTCGTCGTCCCCGGCGTGGTGATCGTTGTCGCCGGCTATGCCGCGGCGCGCGCCGGCACGGCCATCGCCGACCAGACCGGCCTGAGCAGCGGCTTCGTCGGGTTCGCGCTCCTCTCGCTGTCGACCTCGCTGCCTGAGATGAGCACGACGGTCTCGGCACTGCGGCTGGGGAGCGCCACGATGGCCCTCGGCAACGTGCTCGGCACCAACATCTTCAACCACGTCCTCGTGCTCCCCGCCGACATCGCCGACGGCGCCGGCCCGCTGTTCGCCTCGATGGACCCCGACGTGGCCGTGGGCGCCGCCGTCGCCATCGCCGTCGTCGGGCTGTGCGTCGCCGGGCTGGCGCGTCCGCGACGAATCGAGGGACATCGCGTCGGCCCCACGATGGTGCTCGTGCTCGGCGTGTACGCGGCAGGGATCGCCCTCGTCTGGGCGACGGGCTAGTGGGGCGTCCCAGGACACAACGCCGGTAATCGCCGGCCCCCGCCGCCTCCCGCTGCGTCCTCCTCCTCGAAAGCCTTCGTCGTCGGTCCTTGCGGGCGACGACGGATGGTTCGCCGATTCCCTGCCGGGCGCTATGAGACGCCCCACTAGTGGAGCGCCGAGCGAGCAGGGTGCACGCCGGGTGTCGCGGGTAGGACGACCCCGATGTCGCCTCGGCAGTCGCCCGTTCCGCCCGGGTGGGACTACAACCCGTCGGCTTGGGACCAACGCGTGCCCATCGTGGTGCTGGCGTTGGTCGGCTTCGCGGTGGCCGGCTATCTCGCGCTGTACCAGTGGGACGTGTTCGGCTCCGTGTGGGAGCCGTTCTTCGGGGAGGGCAGCCGGGTCATCCTCGACTCGTCGGTGTCGCACATCTTCCCCATCCCGGACGCCGGTCTCGGTGCGCTGGGGTACCTGCTCGATGCCGTGACCGGCGTGGTGGGCGGGCGCGACCGGTGGCGCACGCGCCCGTGGATCGTCATCGTGTTCGGGCTAGCGGTCGGGCCGCTCGGCGTGGCCAGTGTCGTGCTCGTCATCCTCCAGCCCGTTCTGTTCGACGCCTTCTGCACGTTGTGCCTCGCGTCGGCGGTGATCTCGCTGGTGATGATCGGCCCGGCCATGGACGAGGTACTGGCCAGCCTCCAGCACCTTCGCTCGGTGGGGGCCGAAGGCGGTTCGGTGTGGCGGGCGTTCCTCAGCGGGGAGGGCGCTCGGTGATCGCCCAGGTGGTCGGCATCGTCGTCGGCGTGGCGCTCATGGCGGCCCCCGCCGTGCTCGGCTACGCGGGCTCGACGGCGAGCGACGTGCAGCGGACGATCGGGCCGACGGCGGCGGGCCTGGCGCTGATCGCCGTGTGGCAGGCCACGCGGTCGGTGCGCCTCCCGAACATCGTGCTGGGTGTCGTGCTGGCCGTCTCGCCGATCGTCGTCGACCACCAGGCGGACGCTGCCGCCGTCGCCGTGGTGGCCGGCCTGGTGCTGGTGGCCGCCACCCCGTTCGCAGGACGTGAGCGACGTCGACTGGGTGGCGGCTGGCGCGCCGCCTGGCCGCTTCATGCCGAAAGGAGCAGTGGATGAGAGAACGACAGGTTGTGGTGGTCACCGGCGCGAGTGCCGGTGTGGGCCGCGCCATCGCCCAAGCCTTCGCCGAGACAGGCGCCGACGTGGGTCTGATTGCACGCGGCGAGGTGACGCTCAAGGCGGCGGCGGCCGAAATCGAGGCGACCGGCGGCAAGGCACACGCCGTTGTCGCCGACGTGGCGGACGCGGAAGCGGTCGAGCGAGCGGCCGACGAGATCGAGTCGGCGTTGGGGCCGATCGACGTGTGGGTGAACAACGCCATGACGTCGGTGTTCTGCGAGTTCACGGAGATGACGCTCGAGGAGTTCCGCCGGGTGACCGACGTGACGTACCACGGCTACGTCCACGGCACGCACGCCGCGCTGCGCTACATGCTCCCTAGGGACCGCGGCGTCATCGTGCAGATCGGCTCGGCGCTCGCGTATCGGGGCATCCCGCTCCAGTCGGCGTACTGCGGCGCCAAGCACGCCATCGAGGGCTTCACCGAATCGGTGCGCTGCGAACTCATCCACCAAGGGAGCAACGTGGCCCTCGGCATCGTCCAACTGCCTGCCGTGAACACGCCGCAGTTCGACTGGGTGCTGTCGCGGCTGCCGCGTCGAGCCCAGCCGGTGCCGCCCATCTTCCAGCCCGAGCTCATCGCCGCCGCCGTCGTCGATTTCGCCCGGCGTCCGCGTCGCGAGATGTGGCTGGGGTGGCCGACGATCCGCGCCATCCTGGGCAACCGGGTGGCCCCCGGCCTGCTCGACTGGTACCTGGGGCGCACAGGGTACGACGCGCAGCAGGCGGACGAGCCCGAGCGGGCCGATCGCCCGTCGAACCTGTGGTCGCCCGTCCCCGGCGACTGGGGCGCCCACGGCCGTTTCGACGAGTGTGCGATCACGTTCAGCCCGGCGATGCTGGTGAGCCGGTACCGACGAGTGGTGACGGCGGCGGCCGCCGGGGTGGTCGGGGTTGCGGGCGCCGCCGCTGCACTTGTCCGTCGGGACTGAGTTGCCGGCGCCGACCCGCCGTCAGTGGCGGCGCCGCTCGTCGGCGGGGCCGCCCGGCCGCGACAGGTTGCGGGCGGTGTCGACCAAGGCGATGTGGGTGAGCGCCTGCGGGAAGTTGCCGACGAGCCGCTGCACGCGCGGGTCGTACTCCTCGGAGAGGAGGCCCACGTCGTTGGCGAGGCCGCAGAGCCGGTCGAACAGCTTCTGGGCCTCGTCCCTGCGCCCGATCAGGGCGAGGGCGTCGGCCAGCCAGAAGCTGCACGGCAGGAAGGCACCCTCGCCGGCGGGCATGCCGTCGTCGGCGCGGTCGGTCCGATAGCGCAGCACGAAGCCGTCCTCGCAGAGGTCGTCCTCGATGGCCCGCACGGTGGAGGCGACCCGGGGATCGTCAGGGGGGAGGAACCCGACGACGGGGATCATGAGGAGCGCGGCATCGAGCTCGCGGCCGCCGTATTCCTGGGTGAACGCCTGGCGGCCGTCGTTCCAACCGTGCGCGCACACATCGGCGTGGATCTCGTCTCGCAACGAAGCCCACCGCTGCGCGTCGCCGGGAAGCCCGTACCCGGCGACCGCCTCGACGGCGCGGTCGGCGGCCACCCAGGCCATGACCTTCGAGTGGGTGAAGTGCCGCCGGCCGCCGCGCACCTCCCAGATGCCTTCGTCGGGGCGGCGCCAGTTCGACTCCAGAAACTCCATCAGTGCGGCCTGGAGGTCCCACCCCCGTTCGTCGGGGGCGATGCCGGCCCGACGGGCCTGGTGGAGCAGGTCCATGACCTCGCCGTACACGTCGAGCTGGAACTGCCGCGCCGCGGCGTTCCCGATGCGCACGGGGCGCGAGCCTTCGTAGCCGGGAAGCCAGTCGAGCTCCACCTCGGGCAGGAGCCGCTCGCCCGCGGCCCCGTACATGATGTGCATCTGCGAGGGCTCGCCGGCGACGGCGCGCAACAGCCAGTCGCGCCACGCCACCGCTTCGTCGGTGTAGCCGCCGGTCAGCAACGCCTGGAGCGTGAAGGTGGCGTCGCGCAGCCAGCAGAAGCGGTAGTCCCAGTTGCGCACGCCTCCCAGCGCCTCGGGGAGGGAGGTGGTCGCCGCCGCCACCAGGCCGCCGGTCGGCTTGTACGTCATGGCCTTCAGGGTCACCAGCGAGCGCCGCACCAGCTCGGGGCGTTCGCCCTCGTACTGGCAGCGACCGCTCCAGTCGTCCCAGAACGACGTGGTGTCGGCCAGCGCGTCGGCGGCGTCGACCGGATCGGGCGCGGGCTCGTGGGAGTGGTGCCAGGTGAGGACGAACGGCACGCGGTCGCCTTCGCTCACGGCGAACGAGGCGCGCGCCTCTGGATGGATGTCCTCGAAGCGGACCGGCGTGCGGAGAAGGAGTGCATCCGGCCCGCCGACGAAGCGGAGGCCGCCCTCGGCGCGGTCGGTCCACGGGATGAGGTCGCCGTAGCTGAAGCGCACGTCGAGGCATGACACCATGTCGACGCGGCCCGACACGCCTTCCACGATGCGGACGACGTCGGCGTTGCGCCCGCGCGGCGGCATGAAGTCGACGATGCGCACGGCGCCTCCGTCGACGTGGAAGTCCGTCTCCAGGACGAGCGAGTCGCCGCGATACCGGCGTTCGGTGCGCCGGGGGGATTGGGCGGGCGCCAGGAGCCACCGGCCGTGCCGCTCGTCGCCGAGGAGCGCGGCGAAGCACGCGGGCGAGTCGAAGCGGGGCAGGCAGAGCCAGTCGAGCGAGCCGTTGCGGGCGATCAGGGCGGCGGTGTGGAGGTCGCCGACCAGTGCGTAGTCCTCGATCCGTGAAGGCACGAGGTTGGTTCTGCCCCGAGACCGCCCCGCCGACGACTCGCGCCATCGTTCCGGGGGCCAGAACGGCGGAACGGGGGGGCACCGGTCAGGGGGAGAGGTAGCGGGAGACGGCGGCGAACAGGGCGAAGCCGCCGACGGTGGCCATCGCCGCGAAGCGGGCGCCGCCCTCGGCGTGCGCCTCGGGGACGATCTCCTCCACGACGACGGTGGCGAGCACGCCGCCGGTGAAGGCGAGCACCGACAGCCGCACCAACTCGGGCGCCTCGCGCAGAAGCAGGTACCCGATGGTCGTGCCGACGACGACCGGCACGACGAGGGCGGCCGCCACGAGCAGCCGTCGCCTGCGGGCTATGCCGCTCCGACGCAGCGTGGCGCCCACGGCGAAACCCTCGGGCAGGTCGGCGGGCACCTGCCCCATGGCGAGCACGAGCCCGAGGCCGGTGGCGATCGTCGTCCCGGCGCCGATCATCACGCCGTCGGAGAACAGGTCGACGGCGACGCCGAAATAGATCATCCACGGCCCTCGTCCTTCGTCGCTACGGCCGAAGCGGGCGTCGATGAGGTGCAACCCCGCGTCGGCGAGCAGGAAGAACGCCCCGCCCGCCACGAACGCGCCGATCGGGACCCAGGCGGCATCCGCCTCCAGCGCCGTCGGCATGATCTCCAGCCCGACGACGGCGAGGACCACGCCGGTTGCCGCATGGAGCGCGTACGACACGCTGCGGGCGCTCAAGCGCATGACCTCGGCGAGCAGGGCCCCGACGAGGTTCCCGAGCGCGGGGAGGGCGGCGAAGGCGAGGGCGGCTCCGAACCCCGTCACCGAGCCGCCCCCCTCGTTCTGGTTCCCCGATCGCGCGCCATGGCGCGCGATCGGGGGACCAGAACGGCGGCGGGCACGCGCACGCGCGCTAGTCGAGCATCCGTTTCCACGTCTCCACCTCGATGGGCACCGGCATCCGTGTGCGGATCACCCACGGGACGTCGCGCAACGCGTCGACCACCCGAGGCGGACGGCGCGGTCGCGCCGCGCTCGTCGCAGCACGTTGACCGTGCCCTCGCCAATCCGCGCCCCCGACGGTGGCGCCACGTGGTGTGGAGGTCGTTGCGCGCCACCTGGCGGCGTCGGGAGGGGCCGTCGCGACCGGCGTGCGCCGGGTGGTGGTACGCGACGACGTCGTCCACGTACACGAGCTGGCCGCCTACTCGGGCGAGCGCCAACGCCAAGGCATCCTCCTCGCCGCCGATGACGTAGCGGTCGACGAAGCCGCCGGCACGCAGACAGACGTCACGGCGCACGACGGCCGCGCACCCCACGAAGCCCAGCACGCGCGGCCCGGGCAGGTTGGGCAGGCGGGGGAGCGGGCTGCACGCCATGCGCGCACAGGTGGCGTCGAGACGCTGCTCGGCGCCGACCAGGACGCGCGCGGCGAGGAGCGCGACCGACGGCGCCCGGTCCAGCTCCTCGACCGCGTGGGCGAGCGCACCCGGCGCCCACCACGAGTCGTCGTCGGTCAGCGCCACATACGGCGTACTCGCGACCGCGATGCCGATGTTGCGGGCGGCGGTCACACCGGTCGGCGTCGGGAGGGAGGTGAGCTGCACGCCGGGAAACGCGCCGGCCACCGCGGCGGGCGTGCCGTCCGTCGAGCCGTCGTCGACGACGACGATCGCCGGTCGTTCCGCCAGCCGGGAAACGGCGTCGAGCGTGCGGAGCAGCGACTCCTGGCGGTCCCGCGTGGCGATGAGGACGGTGACGCGATCGGCGGTCGGCACGTCAGCGCATCACGTATTGCCGGCCCGGTATGTGGTCGCCGATCGGCACCGACCGGGCGCCGCAATCGACGAGCACCTGCTCCAGCGGATGGCCGGTGTGCATGCCGAGCAGGAGCCCCGGGCTGCCGAACCAGCGCCGCTCGGCGACGTGGCGCTGGGCCGCCTCCGTGCTCTCGTTGAGCGCCCACATCGACACGAAGAGGTCACCCTCGCCTTCCAGGTCGCGCACCAGCCCGACGGGCACGGTGTTGACGCGTCCGTCGTCGACCGGGCGCCCGGGCACGGCGTGCAGCACGACGGCGTCCTCGCCCAGCGTCGATGTGAGATACAGCCACTGCACGACGCAGAAGAGGATCGCCGGGTGGTGGAGGAAGTCGCTCGGTGGCTGCGGGCACAGGAACTCCTCCAGGTCGCGGTTGCGCTCGGCCCAGTCGTCGCGCACGAAGAGGTCGTCGTCGAAGTCGCGCAGCGCCCGAACCGGTCGACGAACGAGTGGCCGTGCTCCACGCGGGGGCGATCGACGGGGGAGCGGATCATGGATCGCGACTACCCCACTTCAGGCCGCCCGATTCGCGCCTGGTCTGTGGCAACCGGATCGTCCGCCCGTCGCTGCGCGTTATCCGGCGGGTGCGAGCTTGCCGCCCAGTTGCACCGCCATGTCGTAGTGGTCGGCGGCGTGCCACAACTCGGTGATGCGGCCGTCGCGGACGGTGAAGATGTCGATGCCGATGACCTCGAACGTCTTCCCGGATGCAGGCAGCCCGGCCCACGGCTTCGTCTGCGTGCCGCGATACGTCACCCGGCTGGCCACCCGCCCGTCGCCGAGGTCGAACAGCTCCTCGACGGTGGCCGAGAAGTCGGGGAAGATGTCGCGCCAGTTGTCGACGCCGCGTCGGAACTGGTCGACATCCACGGGCTCGCCGTTCTCCTCGGCGTCCATTGCGAACAGATCGCGCAGCTTGTCGGACTCGCCGTCGCTCCACACCGACTGCCAGAACGAGCGAACCACATCCGCTGCGGAGGCTGCCATGCGGCCGAACGTACCAGCAGCACCGCGGTTTCGATGCCGCCGCCCCGAGCGGGAAGGCGGAGCTCAGCGGCCGTCGCTCAGCCGCCGTCGGCGAGGACGCCGTCGATCTGGCCCATTGCCTCTCGCATGCCGTCCTCCATGCCCATTTCGAGCAACTGCGCCATCGCTTCTGTGGAGGCGAACGTGGAGACCACGACCATGGTGGTCCCGCCGTCGCCTCGCTCGTCGAATTCGAACTGCATGCGGGTGGTCGGCATCTTGGCGTTCGGCTGCCCGCTGTCGTCGGCGAAGCCGTCATCGACCACGAAGCGGCGCGGGGCCTCGACCTCGAGCACGTCCCAGTAGCCGGCGGACTTCTCGCCGTCGGGACCGGTCATGAAGTAGGTGACCCGCCCGCCCGGGGACAGGTCGTGATCGACGACGGTGGCCGGCCAGGTCGGCGGGCCCCAGAACCGCTCGAGCCGGCGCGGGTCGGCGTAGAGCCGCCAGACGCGCTCAACGGGGGCGTCGTATTCGGCGACGACCGTCATGGTGTGGTTCTCGAGATCCTTGTCGACCCGCACGATCGGCATTGCTTGCTCCTGGGTTCAGGGATCCTCGGCGAGGATCCGGTCCATCTGCGCGACGCGGTCGCGCCACATTCGCTCGAGGGCGTCCAGCGCATCCCGGGCCTCTCGCATCCGGTCGATGTCGCCGCGGACGAGCGACTCCCGGCCTCGACGCTGCTTGGTCACCAGCCCGGCCTCCTCGAGGACGGCCACGTGCTTCTGCACGGCTGCGAAGCTCATCGGGTACCGCCGAGCGAGCGCGGACACAGAGTGCTCCTGGACGAGCACGGTGCGGACGATGTCACGCCGCGTCGCATCGGCCAGGGCATGGAAGACCCGGTCGATCTGCGGCGCGTTTCTCAGTCCTACAACCATTTGGTTGTACGATATGCCGGTCGTCGATGGATGGCAAGTGGCGGCGATGCGGTTGTCTCCAAGCGAGAGACCGGGCGCCGTTGTCCGGAAAGCGTCCCTCGTAGCTGTGCAGTTGGTCTCCCACAACCCGAACAACTCCCCGCTGGTGGACGGGCCGGTGATCCGGCTCGCTCCCCGGCACGCCAAGGTGCGGCGGGAGGGCTACCGGCGGTGATCCCTCAGGGGCGCTCGACGGCCACGCCGGACGCGTGCGCGGCCGATGCCACGAGGTCGTCGACGCCACCGGTCAGCACCACGCCGTTCGGTTCCGCCGTGGCGACGACGATTGCGTCGACCGCGGATCGCCGTCGCGCCTGTGCTCGCAGTCGCGCCGCCCGCCTCGCCAATGCAAGCGGCACGGACTCGTCGATATCGCACGTCTTGAGAAATCCGTTCGTAATCGCGTCGCGGCCGGAGTCACCGGTCAGGGATTCCACGAGAACAACCGAGGGGACCACAGGTGGCCAGAGCCCTGCTTCCCGGAGGGCGACGATCATGCGACGGCGCGCCTGGTGCGGGCCGCGAGGCGCTCGCGCCGTCTCGCGCGCGGACGGTTGACCGACCTCGCGCGCCGGCGCCTCGACGCAGTGATCGGTTTCCGCCAGCAAGTCCTGGCGACGGATCTCGGCTGCGAGGGCTTGCTGCAGCAGCTCGGAGGCGGGAAGGCCGCGGGCCTTCAATTGCTCGTAGAGGGCATCCGGCAGGACACCTGCATCCTCGGCATGCGCCTGATTATCACACTCAATCCCGAGGCGGAATTGTTCGCGCCTCACGAACTCGGCGCAGTCGGCCTGCCACAACGCGAACAACGCGCCGCGGGTCGACGGGCCGGTCATCTCGCTCGCTCCCCGGCACGCCAAGGTGCGGCGGGAGGGCTACCGCGTGCGTCAGGCTCCGTGAGAGAGATGTTGCACGAGCCGCGGCACCTCGGTTGTCGCAATCGTCCACACCTGGTTGGGGTCGACTCGGTGGTAATGGTGCGCCAGGACCGTGCGAAGCCCGACCACGTCCTGCCACGGAACGCCGGGGTAGCGGGTACGGCCTTCGTCGCTCAGTGCACGAGCGGCCTCGACGATGATCTCCAGCAGTCGCTCGACCGCGAGGGCCGGGTGCGATCTGCGTCCCACTCCTCGCGACCCGGGGCGACCAAGGCGCCAAGCTCGGCCGCCGCTTCGAGGATGTCGGCGACGCGCTCGTCGTCGCTCCTGCTCACAGATCCACGGCCTCGGCGAGTATCCGAGTGTCTCGGTCCTTCAAGCCCCCGGTCGAGACCACGTCGACGGGGAGGCCGAGCAGCTCCTCCAGCTCGCGGGTGAGACGGATGACGTCGAACAGCGAGCTCTCGGCGTCGAAGTCGACCAACAGGTCGACGTCACTCCCCGGGCGGTCCTCGCCGCGTGCGACCGACCCGAAGAGGCGGACGCGTCGCCCGTGATGACGCGCCACAGCCGCTTGAATCGCATCACGCTTCGCCTCGACCACGGTGCGAAGAGGCGGCGTCGCACGGTCGGGATCGGCGATTGCCACAAAACAAGGCTACCGGCCGGCCGACGCAGGTTCGCGTTGTTCGCGACCAGAGCAGTTTGCGCAGCCGGCTTTCCGCAATGCGAACAATGACCCTCTGATCGTGGGTGCGCCGCTCGTGCTCAGCGACCGTCACGCCAAGGTTCGGCGCGAGGGGTCGCCGATGACCTACGGCTCGATCGGCAGCCGTCGAACGCGGAGGCGTCCGCGAGCGAACGTCACGATCGCGCCGCCTTCAAGGTCGTCACTCACAGGCGAGAGGTTGGCGAGCAGCAAGTCGGCCTGTTGGCTCGAAGTGAGGTGGTCTGCTGAGCGCAGCAGGATGAACGACGGCTTGGAGAGATGCCCCAGCGCGAGGAGCGCGGCGAAGTCAGCGTCAGCCGACACGATCACGCGGTCGTCCTCGGCGGCCCGCCGCGAGGATCACCTCGTCGGACGCCGTCAGAAGCCCGACGTCGGCAACGTGTACGGCGTCGTGGCCCCCGGCGCGAAGCCCTTCTGCGACCACGGGCGACAGGTTGGCGTCGATGACGAATCTCACCCCGACGCGGCGAGAGGGAGTTCTCGATCCTGCGCTGCCGCCGCCGCCCATTCCAGGGCGGCCAGGACATCCTCACGTTCGAGGTACGGGAACTCCTGGAGCAGCTCGTCAACCGTGCGCCCGGCGGCAAGCTGGCCGAGGACTGCACTCACGGTCACGCGCGTGTCGCGGATGCACGGCAGTCCACGCATCCGGTTGGGGTCGACGGTGATGCGCTCGAAGGCCACGACGACAAGCGTAACCATCGGCGGTCAGGACGGCCCGGCAGGCGCAGGTTCGCATTCTTCGCCCGTTGGTCGGGTCGCGCCCCGGGCAGGACTCGAACCTGCGGCCCGCTGATTAGAAGTCAGCCGCTCTGTCCAGCTGAGCTACCGGGGCGGGACAGTGGAAAAAGCCTACCGGGCCGGGAATACGGAACGACCGACGGTTGTCGAATAGGGCTGAGACGAAGAGTCGATCGGAACCACCGAAAGGAGGTACCTCTCGATGTTGATGCGTTTCGATCCCTTCCGCGAGCTGGACCGGCTGACGTCGCAGACCCTCGGTCGGCAGTGGTCCTCCGTTCTCCCCATGGACGCCTACCGACACGGTGACCGGTTTCTGGTCCACGTCGACCTGCCCGGCATCGATCCGTCGTCGGTCGACCTCACGGTGGAGAAGAATGTCCTGACCATCAAGGCGGAGCGTTCGTGGCAGCGTCAGGACGGCGACGAGGTCGTCATCGCGGAGCGGCCGCAGGGCACGTTCACCCGGCAGCTCTTCCTCGGCGAGAGCCTCGACACCGACCACCTCGAAGCGACCTACGACAACGGCGTCCTCACCGTGACGATCCCGGTCGCCGACAGGGCCAAGCCGCGCAAGGTCGCGATCACCAACAGCGCGGGCTCTGGCCGCTCGGACGGCCAGTCGCACGCCATCGAGGCGACGGCGAGCACGTCGTCCGACAACGGCGAACGCGAGCCCGACCTCGTCGGCACCGCGACCTGAGCGTCAGGCTCGGCCACGGTCATCCGGTAGCAGCCCTCGGCGGGGCGGCCTCACGGCCCCGGCCCGCCGAGGGCCTCACGCGCGACCAGTCGACGAGCACGACCACGACGGTCGCGATCCACGCCCAGTAGTCGAGTCCGAGCAGGAACCACGTGGCCACGTGCAGGCCGACAGCCGCGCCGACGAACACCGGCCGCAGCGCCCGCACGCCGATCGCCACTGGCGCCCCCAGTTCCAGCCCGAGGATGCCTGCCGCCGACAGCGTCGACAGCCACGCCCGGTCGGCGACCCACAGCGCCCACCCGTCGAAGTGCGCTCGCCCGTCGACAGCGCCCCACGTGAGGATGTATCGCATGTTGTCGCCGGTCACCCAGGCCAGACCCGAGTGGCGGACCTTGGCCAACCCGGCGAAGAAGTAAGCGGCGGCCACGACGGCCATCGCTGCATGGACGGCCTGTCGAGACCGCGTCTCACCGTCCCCGTCCGGCGTGACCACGAACGGCACGGCCGCCAGGAGCAGCAGCACGTCGTTGTGGAGGATCTTGCCCAGGCTCGACCGGAGCCCGGCCAGCACCAGGAACGCCAGCCACCCCACCACGAAGGCGCCCCACCGCCCGGGCCCGCGCCGACCGACCGCGGCATACAGCGCAGCCGCCGTGCCGACGACCTGGACCGCCAGGAACACGCCAACCGGGGGCATGCCGTCGAGCGGACGCAGGAACCACACCGGCCGGAACAGTTCCTCGGGTTGCCCGGCCAACGCCCGGTACGGACCCAGCGCCACGCGCAGGGCGACGACGGCCACCAGCCCACGCGACGCGATCTCGAATCGACGGTTCACGGTGAGCACGCCGTATGAAGCCGGCGGACCTTGACGGTCGTCGGCGGGCTCGTCTTCAGCGACACCGTCGACACCGTCCGGTAGATCCGCACGGCGCGCACGTCGACGCCCACCTGCCGCGCGGCCGATGCCCACGTCCGGCACACCGCCTGTCGCTGGGCCTGCGGCGTCCGCGGGAAGTCCTGGAGGACGTGCAGGGCGCCGCGGAACCCCCGGCCCGTGCGGTCGAACGGGACGGCCGCCTCGCTGCCGTCGTCGGCCACGACCACGGCCTCCCATCCGGGAAGCGTCGGGCCCCGCACGGTGGAGAACAGCCGCCACCCGGTGAGCGG
>JAHWLA010000044.1 GCA_019347595.1 Actinomycetota bacterium | reverse complement strand
CACGGGCTCGTGCGGCTGCACGGACCTGGCATGCATGGCGGCGTACCGACCGCCCGCCGCCAGCAGCGCCTCGTGGTTGCCGAGCTCGACCACACGGCCGCCGTCGAGCACAGCAATGGCGTCGGCACGCATGGCCGTCGACAGGCGGTGGGCGATGATGACGCCGGTGCGGCCTTCGAGCACGACGTCGAGCGCCCGCTCGACCTGGGCCTCCGACTTCAGGTCGAGGCTGGACGTGGCCTCGTCGAGGATGAGCACCTGCGGTCGGTGGAGGAAGGCGCGGGCCAATGCCACGAGCTGGCGCTCCCCGGACGAGAGCGAGGAACCCCGCTCCTGGAGCCGGGTGCCGAGGCCCTCGGGCAGCCGGGCGATCAGATCGCCCAGGCCCACGGCCAGCGCCGCCGCCACGATGTCGTCCTCGTCGGCGTCGGGGGCACCGAAGGCGATGTTCTCGGCCAGCGTGCCGTCGAACAGGAACGGCTCCTGGGGCACGAGCCCGAGCCGGCGGCGCAGCGACTCCAGCGTCACCTGGCGCACGTCCTGGCCGTCGACGAGCACGCGGCCGTCGAGCGGGTCGTAGTAGCGAGCGATCAGCTTCGCCACGGTGGACTTGCCCGAGCCGGTGGCGCCGACGAGGGCCAGCGTGCTGCCCGCCGGCACGTCCAGCGAGACGTCGCACAGGACCGGGCGGGCGGGGTCGTAGCCGAAGGTCACGCCGTCGAGGGTGATGCGGCCGGCAACCTCCCCGAGCGTGCGGGCGTCGGGGGCCTCCGCCACCGTGGGTTCGACGGCCAACAGCTCGCGGAGCTTCACGAGGCCTGCCTGGCCCTGCTGGTAGGTGTTGTAGAGCTGGGTGAGTTGCTGCATGGGAGCGAAGAACCCGGCCATGGCCAGCAGAAACCCCGCCAACTCGCCGACCTGCAGGTCGCCCGCGAGCACGAGGCGTCCGCCCACCAGCAGGATCACGACGGTGGTGATGTTGCCCAGGAGGTCGACGCCCGGGCCGTACACGGAGACGAGGGCCGCGGTCTGCGTGTTAGCCGTGCGGTAGTCCCCCACCATGTCGGTGTGCCGGACGACGTTGTGCCCCTGCCGGTTGTGCGCCGTCACCACCCGGGCGCCCGCCACGCTCTCCGACAGGTCGGAGACGACAGAGGCGAGCCGCTCGCGGACGAGGCCGTAGCCGCGTTTCGACCTGCGCTGGAACCACAGCGACAGGACGGCCATCGCAGGGACCACGAGAAGCAGCGTCACCAAGGCCAGACGGGGGCTGAACAGCACGAGCTGGACGCCGAGGACGACGAGCATCAGGAGCTGGACCAGCAGTTGGACGAGGCCCTCCTGCAGCAACTGCTGCAGGTTGTCGATGTCGCTCGTCATGCGCGTCATGACCCGACCCGCCCGCTCGCCCGTGAAGAAGTCGAGGGACAGGCGCTGCAGATGAGAGAACACCCGCACGCGCAGGCCGTACAACGCCCGCTCGGCGATCACCCCGGTCGACAGCGTGCGGGCGTAGCCGACGACCGTCGACACCACCACGAGGGCGATGTAGGCCGCCGCCACACCGACGAGGTAGCGACGCGACCCGCGCACCGCACTCTGGCCGAGATCGCCCAAGCCCATGCCGTTGTCGATGCCGAGTTGGAGCAAGGTCGGTCCCAACCGCAGGGCAACCGACTCCACCACGACGAGCAGCAGCGCACCGACCACGCCCCACTTGAACGGCGCCACGAGACGCCACAGCGTCAAGGGCCGGCGGTCGTAGCGGCTCTGGTCGAAGGCGACGACAGGCTCCGGGTGGACCGGCTCCTGGTCGAGGACTCGCTCGAGGAGCGGGGCCATGTCGGGAGGCACGCTGCCCCGGCGCGCGCCCGCGCCGCCCTGGCCGCCCGTCACGCCCCGTGCGGCACCTCTGCCCGACATCAGACGAGCCCTCCTTCCGGTGCGCCGACCGGGTCGACCGCGGCGTCGCCGAACCCGCCGTCGCGCGCCGCCGCCGCGGCCCGCGCCTCCACGCGCTCGGCCTTCTCCTCGTCCTCGCTCGCCAAGTGGGTCAGCAGCTCCGCGTACGCGGGCACCGACGCCAGCAGGTCGGCGTGCGTGCCATCGGCGACGATGCGGCCGTCCTCGAGCAGCACGACGCGGTCGGCCAGCGCGATCGTCGACAGGCGGTGGGCGACGATGATCGTGGTGCGGTCGCGGATCAGGCCGCGGATGGCGTCGTGGATGCGCAGCTCGACGTTGACGTCGACAGCGCTGGTGGCATCGTCGAGGATCAAAATCGCCGGGCTCTCGAGCAGCACGCGGGCGATGGCGATGCGCTGGCGCTGGCCGCCCGACAGCGTGTAGCCCCGCTCCCCCACCACGGTGTCGTAGCCCTGGTCGAGCGTGATGACGAAGTCGTGGGCCCCGGATGCCGTCGCCGCGGCGATGACTTCCTCGCGCGTCGCATCGGGGCGTCCGTAGGCGATGTTGTCGTGGATCGACGCCGAGAACAGGAAGGGCTCGTCGAAGCAGATCCCCACGTGGCCGCGCAGGCTCGCCGTCGTCAGTGTGCGCACGTCGTGCCCGTCGACCAGCACGGCGCCCTCGTCGACGTCGTAGAAGCGCGGCACCAGTTGGGCCAGCGTGCTCTTGCCGCTGCCGGTGCGGCCGACGATGGCGATGGTCTGCCGTGCGGGCACGACGAGGTCGAGATCGCGCAGCACCGGCGCGTCCGGGCTGTACCCGAAGCGCACGCCCCGCAGCTCGATGTCGCCTCGGCAGCTCACCAGGTCGACGGCATCGGGGTCGTCGCGCAGCGACGGCTCCTCGTCGAGCACCTCGTAGATGCGCTGCGCGGATGCCGCCGCCCGCTGGTGCAGCGTCACCAGGAACCCCAGCATGCGGAACGGTCCCTGCACCATCGTCAGGTAGGCCATGAAGACGACGATCTCGCCCGGTCCCATGCGGCCGTCGAGGACGAGCAGGCCCCCGTAGAGCAGGATGACGGCGTCGCCGAGGCGAGGCAGGTTCTCCAGGAGGGGCCCGAACCTGGCCCGCACCCGCACCGCGCCGACCGAGGCCCACAGCAGCCGTTGCCCGGCGGCTGCCAGGGCGTGGATCTGGGAGCGCTCGGCCGCGAAGCCCTTCACCACCCGCACGCCCTGGACATTCTCGTCCACGATCGTGGCGATGTCGGCCATGCGCGCCTGCACCAGCCACGAGAGCGGGAACACCGCCCGCCGCAGGCGAGCGCTGGCCACGAAGACGGCGGGCAGCGTCGCCACCACCGCCACCGTCATGACGAGGTCGATGCGCACCATGAAGTAGAGGGCCACGAACAACGAGGCGAACTGGAGCGCGAGGAACGGCGCGAACGAGAGGTACATCTGCAGCGAACGGACGTCCGCGTTCGCACGGGAGACGACCTGGCCGGTCTGGAGGCGGTCGTAGAACGTGAACGGCAACCGGGCCAGGTGCCGGTAGAGCAGCACCCGGAGGTCGAACTCCAGGGCGTGCGCCGACCGGAAGACGAAGTACCGCGCCACGAGGCTGGATACGAACGTCGCCGCCGCGAGGGCGGCCAGTGTCGTCAGGTACGGGCTCAACGGCGCCCGCAGCGCCTCGGGACGGGCGACGGCCTCGTTCACCGCGTAGCCCGTCCAGCGGGTGAGCATCACGCGCAACACGATGCCGACGAAGCTGGCCGACAGGGCGATCGCCATCGTCGTGCGGTGCGCGGCGAAGACGGGCAGCACCCGCCGAAGCCACCCCTTCGACCGGTCGGGATCGACCCCGCGACGGGGCGGTGCGTAACGGCCCTCGAGGGCGGGAGCCGCCCACGTCGTCGCCGTCACCCGCGCTGCTCCCGGCGCTCCTCCAGCAACCGTTCGCGGGCCGTGTCGAAGATGCGGGCCCAGGCCCGCAGCCCGGCCGCCGCCGTCTCGGCGTCCTCGGGCGACGCCGTGGCGAGGAGCGCCTGCACGGCGCCGTCCGCCGCCGCGTGGGCCGCGGCCAGCGCGGCCGTCCCCTCATCGGTGAGCGAGAGGGCGATCTTGCGGCGGTCGGACGGGTCCGGGCGTCGATCCACGTACCCCTTGGTTACGAGCCCGTCGACGAGGGAGGTGACGGTCGGCCGTGACGACAACAGCACATCCGCCACTCGCGACGCGACCTCGCTGCCGTGCGAGAGCAGCGCAAGCAGGCGGTACTGCGCCATCGACAGGCCGCGTTCGGTCAGCCCTCGCTCGACGACGCGGGCGAACCCGGCGACAGCGAGCCCAGCCGGAGTTTCGGTTACGGATTTCGCCATGTCGTTAGGCTGCCGAATTGTTCGACCTTCGTCAAGTGAGAAATCGGAATGACGTCGGAGGCCGCCCCGCGCCGCTCGGGGCGGGTCGACGGGCGGCCGTCCACGTTGGCGTGGGAGACAAGGTTTCCTACAGTCCGAGCATGGATCGCCTGATTGTCGTATCGGCCGACGCGCACGCCGGCACGGAAGTCGAGTCGTACCGCCCCTATCTCGACCCGGCGTACCACCCGCTCCTCGACGAACTGGCGCAGGAGGACATGATCCAGCGCCAGTTCATGATGGGCCAGGCGCCGTCAGGGGACGGCGGCGGCGACGCGGGCGTCGGCGACCAGCAGGGTGGGCTGGCCGGCGCATGGGACATGCGGCGACGGCTGGCCGAGATGGACCGTGAGGGCGTGGCCGCCGAGATCGTCCTGCCCGGCGTCCCGACGACGAAGGTGCCCTTCTTCGGCGCCGAGAACCAGCCGCACCCGCCGGATGTCCGGCTGGCGGGCACGCGTGCGTACCACCGCTGGATCAACGACGCCATCGAACCGGGCCGGGGCCGGCTGTTCCCCGTCGCCGACCCGGGCCCGTGCCACGACATGGCCGCCACAGTGGACGAACTCCGGTGGGTCGCCGACCACGGCTTCGTCGGCGTCGCCGTCCCCGGCTACACCGGCGACCCGACCCTTCCGCCCTTGCACAACGACCACTTCGAGCCGTTCTACGCGGCATGCGCCGACCTCGGGCTCGTGCTCGTCATGCACGCGGGCTACGGCCTCGAACAGGGCGCGTACGGCAAGATGCTCGAAGCCACCAAGGACATCCTGGCCCGCCCCGATCTCACCGACGAGCAGAAGCGGGCCGAGATGCAGCGGCACCCGTTCTTCAGCACGCGCGCCGTTCGCTACCGACTGGCGTTCTGGCAGATCCTGCTCGGCGGCGTCTTCGATCGCCACCCGTCGCTGCGCCTCGCCTTCACCGAGCTGGGCGCGGACTGGATCACCACCGTCCTCGAGCTGATGGACGGCCGCCATGCGCAGGGCGACACCCCGCTGTCCAAGCGGCCGAGTGAGTACTGGGCGAGCAACTGCGGCGTCGTGGCGTCCTCCATCCGGCGGATCGAGGTCGACGAGCGCGAGCAGGTCGGCCTCGATCGGATCATGTTCGGCACCGACTTCCCCCACCCCGAGGGGACGTGGCCCAACACCCGGGACTGGATGCGCGCCGCCTTCTCGGGGGTGCCCGAGGCCGACGTCAGGAAGATCGTCGGCGAGAACGCCATCGGCTTCTTCGGCCTCGACCGGGCGCCGCTCGCCGAGGTCGCGAGCCGGATCGGCCCGACCGTCGAGGAGGTGATCGCGGGCGACCCGGTCGACGCCCCGACGCTGGCGTCGTTCGACGCGCGAGGGTCGTTCAGCCTGCCCGCTCGTCCCGTCGACCGCGAAGACCTGGCCACTGCGCTGGACGACGAGGTGCGCGGCTTCGCGGGCGTCTGAGTGCCGGAAGTCGCCGCTGGTCGGACCGAACAAGGAGCGTCGTTGAGCATCACCTTCATCCTCGAGTGGCACGTTCGTCTCGACGCCGTGGACGAGATCAAACGGCTGGTCGCCTCCCGCCTCCCGGAGACGCGCGCCTTCGAGGGATGCGAGAGCGTCGAGCTGCTCCAGGACGCCGACGATCCCACCCGGCTCCTCTTCGTCGAGCGGTGGGCATCCCGGGACGACCAGGCGCGCTACCGCGAGTTCCGCCTGTCGCAGGGGACCATGGCGCAGTTCGACGAGCTGGTCCTCGACCGGACGCGCCGCTTCCTCGAACACACCGGGATCTGAGGCTCGGGCGGGCGGTCCGACGCCCCGAGCGAACTCGCTGTGGTCCCGTCCAGGTGCCTCGCCTGGGCACTTGGACGCGCGGGTCGTTTAGGAGTCTATCTTTCGTTTACCGCCCGACGCAGGGCCGAGGGCGCCGTCCCCCGCACCGTCACAGCCAACACGGCACCGCCTGCGCCAGAGCCCGGAGGTCCGACACATGTACCCAGCCAACTGGGCCGCCTGCACGCCCGACAAGCCCGCCGTGGTGATCGCCGAGACGGGCGAGTCCCGCACGTACGAGGCGCTCGACGGCGCGTCCGCTTCCCTGGCCCAACATTTCCGCAAGGTGGGCCTGGGCGTCGGTGACAACGTCGCCATCCTCATGGACAACCGGCCCGAGCTGCTGGAGACGGCGTGGGCCGCTCAGCGTTCCGGCCTGTACTACACGCCCCTCAACTGGCACCTCACCCCCGGCGAGATGGCGTACATCCTCGACGACTGCCAGGCCCGCGTGCTCGTCGTCGGGGCCGACCATGCCGACGTGGCCGCCGGGCTGCTCGGCGAACGGCCCCACCTCCACGGCGTCGTCGTCGGCGCCGACGTCCCCGGGTCGGCGCGCTACGAGGATGTGCTGGCCGACATGCCGTCCGACCCGCTCCCGGACGAGACAGAGGGGCAGGACATGATCTACACGTCGGGCACGACGGGGAAGCCCAAGGGCGGCATGCGTCCCCTGCCCCCGTTCCACCCGGCCGACGAGACGGACAAGCTGACCCGGCTGTTCGGCTGGGCAGGCATGGGCGCGGACACCGTGTACCTGTCCCCCGGCGCACCCCTGTACCACGCCGCCCCGCTGCGGTTCTCGATCATGCAGGGCCGCCTGGGCGGCACCACCGTCGTCATGCAGCGGTTCGACCCGCTCGCCGCCCTGGCCTCCATCGAGCGGTACGCGGTCACCCATTCGCAGTGGGTGCCGACGATGTTCGTGCGGCTGCTGCGGCTCTCCGAGGAGGAACGCACCGGATTCGACCTCTCGTCGCACACACTCGCCATGCACGCGGCCGCGCCGTGCCCCGTCGAGGTCAAGCGGCAGATGATGGCGTGGTGGGGGCGGATCATCCACGAGTACTACGGCGCGTCGGAGGGTGGCGCGCTGAGCCACATCGGCCCGGAGGACTGGCTGGCCCACCCCGGCTCGGTGGGCAGGGCGGTGTACGGGCGCTTCCGCATCCTCGACGACAACGGCAACGAGCTTCCGCCGGACGAGCCGGGGACGGTGTACTACGAGAAGGGCCTTCCCATCCGCTACCACAACGACGAGGAGAAGACCCGGACGGCCCATGGCCCCAACGGGTGGTCGACGGTCGGCGACCTCGGCTATCTCGACGGCGACGGCTACCTCTACCTCGTCGGCCGGCGGGCCAACCTCATCATCTCGGGCGGCGTGAACATCTACCCCCAGGAGATCGAGGACGTCCTGACGACGCACCCGGCGGTCGCCGACGTGGCGGTGATCGGTGTGCCCAACGCCGACTTCGGCCAAGAGGTGCGGGCTGTGGTGGAGCCGGTCGACCACGGCAACGCCGGGCCCGAACTGGCCGACGAGCTCATCGCCTATTGCCGCGCGCAACTGGCGGCCTTCAAGTGCCCGCGCACGGTCGACTTCGAACGCGAGCTCCCGCGGGCGCCGAACGGCAAGCTCTACAAGCGCCTGCTCATGGACCGCTACTGGAAGGGCGCCGACGCCGCCGGCTGACCCCCTTCGACGCGTGCGGCGTCGAACGAGCGTCCGCTCAGCGGTTTCTCATAACGTCGGCTCCATGAGCGCACCCGTGTCGTACGAGCTCGCCGACGGCATCGCCACCATCCGCCTCGACGACGGCAAGGTCAATGCCCTGTCGCTGTCCACGCTCGGGGCGCTGCGCGATGCACTCGGCCAGGCCGAGGCCGACGAGGCGGTCGTCGTGCTGACAGGACGAGAAGGCATCCTGTCCGCCGGTTTCGACCTGAAGACGCTCACCAGCCGGACCGCAGAGGCGGCCGACATGCTCCGGGCCGGCTTCGAGCTGGCGGAGCGCCTGCTGTCGTTCCCGTCGCCGGTCGTGATCGCCTGCACGGGCCACGCCGTCGCCATGGGGTCGTTCCTGTTGCTCTCAGGCGACTACCGAGTGGGCGCCTCGGGGCCGTTCCGGATCGCCGCCAACGAGGTCGCCATCGGCATGACCATGCCGCACACGGCCGTCGAAATCTGCAGGCACCGGCTGGCCGCCACCCACCTGCACCGCGCCGTGGCGTTGGCCGAGGACTTCGGCCCCGACGACGCCGTCGCCGCCGGGTTCCTCGACCGGGCGGTGGCCCCCGCAGACGTGCCGGCCACGGCGCAGGCGGCAGCCGCCCGCGCCCTCACCCTCGATCGCACTGCGCACCGGGCCACCAAGCGGCGCGTCCGCGGCGCCCTGCTCGACGCCGTCAAGGACGCCATCGAGCGCGACCACCGATCGTTCCTTCAACTGATCGGGTAGCGCCCCGTCGAGGCGACGGGTCACGTGTTTGTCGGGCTGTCAACCCTTCCCCCTCGGCCGCCTGCATCCGTACATTCACGACATGGACCGAGTGATGGTGGTTTCCGCGGATGCGCACGCCGGGGCGGATGTCGAGATGTACCGCAACTACCTCGACCCGACCTATCACGACGATCTCGACGTCCTGGTTCGTGAGCAGGCTGCACAGGCACGACTGATCCCCGGCCACACCGGTGAGGGATCGCGGGCCGCGCTGTCGATCCTCGACGAGGACGGTGCGATCGCGTCCGGCGCCGGTGTCGTGGGGGCATGGGACATGCGCCGTCGACTGGCGGAGATGGACCGCGAAGGGGTCGCCGCCGAGCTCGTCCTTCCCGGCGTGACCACCTCCACGCTGCCGTTCTTCGGCTCGGGCAACCGCCCGTACCCCGTGGAGCTGCGTGCCGCGGGCTCCCGGGCCTACCACCGGTGGCTGTACGACGCCGTCGAGCCCGCGCGCCACCGACTGTTCCCGGTCGCCGACCCGGGGCCGTGCCTGGACATGGCGGCCACGCTCGACGAGCTCCGCTGGGTGGCCGAGCACGGGTTCGTGGCCGTGAACGTCCCCGGCTCGACGTTCGACCCCGCCCTGCCGCCGCTGTGGGACGCGTACTACGAGCCGTTCTGGGCGGCCTGTGCCGACCTGGGGGTGGCCCTCGTCATGCACGCCGGGTTCGGGCTCGAGCAGGGCTCGTTCCAGAAGCTGCTGGAGGACCAGCAGCAGTTGCTCCGTCGCGCCGACCTCACCGACGAGGAAAAGCGGGCCGAGATGCACAAGGACCCGTTCTTCAACACGCGCGCCACCCGCTACCGCCGGGCGTTGTGGCAGATGCTCCTCGGCGGCGTCTTCGACCGCCACCCGTCGCTGCGGCTCGCCTTCACCGAGCTCGGCGCCGACTGGATCGGGCCGGTGCTGGCCGTGATGGACGAGCGCCATGCCGTCGGCGACACCCCGCTCACCCGGCCGCCCAGCTCGTACTGGGCGAGCAACTGCGGCGTGGTGGCTTCGGCCATCCGCCGCGTGGAGGTCGAGCTGCGCCACGACATCGGCATCGACCGCCTCATGTTCGGCACCGACTTCCCGCACCCGGAGTCGACGTGGCCCAACACCCGCGACTGGATGCGGGCCGCCTTCGCCGGCGTCCCCGAGGCGGAGGTGCGCGCCCTGGTGGGCGGCAACGCCATCCGCTTCTTCCGGTTGGACGCCGCGCCGATCGCCGAGGTGGCGGCTCGCATCGGTCCCACCGTCGCCGACCTCACCGAGGGAGCACCGGTGGCCCCGGAGAAGCTCGAGGCGTTCGATGCCCGCGGGTCGTTCAGCAGGCCCGCCCGGCCCGTCGACCGAGACGACCTCGCCACCGCGTTCGACGACGACGTGCGGCTGGCCCGCTCCGCATAGACGCTCGGTCGCCGACCAGGCCCCGCGTCGTGCCGGGCGCCGCCCCATCGGCTGCACCCGACATCCTCTCCCCATCGGTCGCTGCACGCCTCACCGCGCCGCCTGCGTGACGTCGGCATCGGCTCGGAGCGCGAAGAAGCCGCCGAGACGGCGGCTCTTCTCGTTCGTCGGGTCGACTGCTACCGGGCGACGACGGGGGGCAGCTCCGGCAGCTCGTAGCCGAACACGCGGCACGCGGTGCCGAGCTGGATGTTGAACCGGTCCTTCTCGCCGAGGTGGCCGATCGATGTGCGGACCTGCTCGATGGAGTCCGGCCAGCTCGAGTCGGAGTGCGGGAAGTCGGTCTCCAGCATGACGTTGTCGGACCCGAGCATCTCGATGTAGGCCCAGCCCTCGTAGTCCGGGATCATGCAGTTGAAGATCTGCCGCTTGTAGATCTCCATGGGGTCGAAGTCGTAGACGTCGATGTCGTCGGTCTGGACGCGCTCGGCCATGGTGACCTCGCCCTTGGCCAGGTCGCCGCCGACCTCCGTCCGCCGAGCCCACGGGCCCTGCCGCTCGAGGTCGCGCTTCACCCGCTCCAGCGTGCCGGGCACGAAGGCGATGCCGCCCTCCGACAGCGCCAGCTTGAGCCGGGGGAACCGGAGCAGGTTTCCGCTGTAGAGCCAGTCCACCATCGTCGCCTGCGCGTTCAGGCCGCTCAGGGTGATCGACGCGATCATGGGCGCGTCCTCGGCCGTTTGCGGCAACTGCGACGACGAGCCGATGTGCGTGCAGATCGGCAGCCCCGTCTCCTGTGCGGCGCTGAACACCGGGTCCCAGTAGCGGCCCGCGTCGTGGATCGACGGCAGGTCGAGCTTCGCCGGGTTCTCGCTGAAGGCAATCGCCTTGGCGCCTTTCTCGGCGCAGCGCTCGATCTCGGCGGCCGCTCGGACGGGGTCCCACAGCGGGATGAGCATCAACGGCAGGAACCGGCCCGGCTGCGAGCCCGACCACTCGTCGATCATCCAGTCGTTGTAGGCCCGGACGCACATCAGGCCGAGTTTCTTGTCCTTGCCTTCGTAGAACGTCTGCCCGCAGAAGCGGGGGAACGACGGGAAGCACAGCGACGCCAGCACGCCGTCGCGGTCCATGTCCTCCACGCGCGCCTTCGGGTCGTACGACGACGGCCGGATGCTCTCCATGGTGAGCGGGGCCGGGCTCCAGGTGTCCCGCGGCGTGCCCGCGACCGAGTGCAGACCCGGGATCGGCAGGCGCACGCCTTCGTACAGCCATGCCTCGCCGGCGTCGTCGCGAATCCAGCGCGGCCCCTGGTCGCGATGCTTGGCGGGGAGCCGGCTTTCCCAGACGTGCGGCGGTTCGATGACGTGGTCGTCGACCGAGATGATCCAATCAAGCCAGTCGTTCACGCGGCCGTCCTGGGTGTGAGGGGGATTGACGGGAGTTGTCGAGGCCATGGTTCAGGCCTTCGTCCTGCGGGCCCGGTTTTCGAGGGCTTCCGCGAGCTCGAGCCAGCACGCGGCGCGGCGGCGGGCCTCGTCGGCGATCTCGTACACGCGGCTGAGGGGGACGCTTTCGACGTTGGTGCGCCAATCGTCCGGCGCCACCGCCGTGCGCTCCAGCCAGGCCGAGAACTCGGCGCCGCCTTCCACGGCCACGAGAGCGGCGTCGTCGCTCGGACGCACCACGGTGAGCGGTGTCTCGGCGGCCGCCGTCATGCGAGCCCGGACGGTCCGCACGGTCTCCGGGGAACTGCCCGCAAGACGGGCGATCGCCCGAAGGGAGGCGGCGGGATTGGCCTCGATGGCTTCGATGACGCGGCGGCGGGCGGCCAGCCGATCGGCCGGGCGCACCCGGTTGTCGCGCCCGACACGGCGCTCGAGCTGCGGCTCGGCGGGCGGCGGGAGGTGGGCGCCCCGAAGGCGGGCGACCGTGCTCGGCGCCAAGGCGCACAGCTCCCCCACTCGCCGGTCCGACCAGTGCGAGCAGCGCTCGAGGATGCGGCAGGCGGCCGCCTCGCGCTCGGGCAGCGTCAGCGGCAGCCCGTGCTCGGTGTTGCGGCGGACCGCCTCGGCGAACGCTTCGTCCTTGTCGCCGTCGAAGTACACGCACGCGATGTCCGCATGGCGCAGGAACTTGGCGGCCAGGTAGCGGTAGTGGCCGTCGACGATGGTGTGGTCGCTGCGGTCGACGAGGATGGGGGGCCAGGCCCCGTCGAGCTGGATGAGCACTTGGAGGTAGGGCGCCCGCACCCGGTCGGTCCGCGCGCTGTCGCCCGGCTTGAGCCGACTCAGTGGGATGCGCACGACCGGGCTGTGCCGGACGGCGTCGGCGGCGACATGGGCGACCCGCCTGGGCCGCCCGTGGACCAACGAGCGGCTTTCGCCGTCGGTGACCTGGAATTCCATCGCTTGCATCGGGTCTCCCTCCTCCGCGGATGCGCCCGGGGATGGGCCGAGGCGTCGTCGACCTGTGCCGGCCGGTGACGTGTCAAAGTATAGCGGAGGAAAAGTTCCGATAGCGGCGCGGGGACAGAAATTCACCCCGACAAGGAGGCACGATGGCGCGAGTCCTCGTCACCCGTCGGTTGCCGGGAGGCGGCACCGACCCATTGGTCGACGCGGGCCACGAGATCGTCGGCCCCGAGGCGGACGACCGGCCACTGGCGCACGACGAGCTCATGGCGGCGGCGGCACACGTCGACGCCATCGTCTGCCTGCTCACCGACCGCGTCGACGACGCCGTGTTGCACGCCGGGTCGCCGCGCCTTCGCGTCGTCGCCAACGTGGCTGTGGGTTACGACAACATCGACGTGGCCGCGGCCGCCGAAGTCGGCGTCGTCGTGTGCAACACGCCGGGCGTCCTCGACGAGACGACGGCCGACACCGCCTTCCTCCTCATGCTGGCGGCGTCCCGGCTCGCCACCGAGGCGGAGGACGACCTGCGGGCGGGCCGGTGGCGCGGGTGGAACATCAACGACTACCTGGGCCTGGACGTCCACGGCCGGGTGCTCGGCGTCGTGGGCTGGGGACGAATCGGCCGGGCGGTCGGGCGCAGGGCCGCAGGATTCGGGATGACGGTCCTGCATCACTCCCGGCGGCCCACGGGTGACGACGGGTACGTGGCCGACCTCGACGAGCTCCTTCGGCGCGCCGATGTCGTCTCGCTGCACGTCCCGCTCCAGGACTCGACGCGCCACCTGATCGACGCCCGCCGCCTCGCCCTGATCGGGCCGCACGGCGTGCTGGTCAACACGGCGCGTGGGCCGGTCGTCGACTCCGCGGCGCTCCACGAGGCGCTTCGCGACGGCGTGATCTGGGCGGCGGCGCTGGACGTCACCGACCCCGAGCCCATCCCCCCGAACGACCCGCTGGTGCGCCACGAGCGCTGCCTGATCGTGCCGCACATCGCGTCCGCCTCCCGGGCGACACGGGCCAAAATGGCCGAGATGGCTGCCGCGAACCTTCTGGCTGGGCTCCGCGGCGAGCCGCTGCCGACCCCCGTCAACCCGGACGTCTACGCGCGCCGGTGACCGGCGCCGGCGATCCTCAGCGAACCGGGGCGATGATCACGAACCGGCCGTACCACTCGTCGCGCGAGCGACGGTAGCCGGGGGTGTACGGATCGTCGTACGGGCTGTCCG
>JAHWLA010000043.1 GCA_019347595.1 Actinomycetota bacterium | reverse complement strand
AGAACGGGCGGTCGTCAGTCCGGTTCGTCGAGGTGGCGGGCGGGCGGGCGGCTTTCGTGGCCGGGGACGCCGGGCGTGCGGCGCTTTTCCTTGAGCTCCGCTTCGTACAGGTGCCGCCGCCCGCCCGTGAGCCGGTCGCGCACGAGCTTCTCGGTGGCCCGCACCGCGTCGTAGTACACGGCGTCGAACTCCTCCACGATCTGGAAGGTCCACCGCCCGTCGAGCACGTTGCGCCCGATGACGTCGCGGCGCACGTGGTCGGCCAAGTCTCGGTGCCCGCCGCGGTCGAGCAGCTCGGCCGCCTCCTCCAGCACGAAGTCGGCCCGCCCGATGAGGTGGTGGAGGTCGTACAGGCGCCCGCGGGCCCGTTCGATCCACTCGAAGGCCTCGGACACCCTGCCTGCCGCCTCCACGTCGAGGTCGCCGACGCCCGGCGGGCGCTCATGGGCGGCGTCGTGGACCGTGTCGCCCTCGCCCGATGTCGCGGTCACGCCTGCCTTGTAACCGGCGCACCGGGCCGATAACCGCTCAAGGCCACGCTGCGCGCGCGCCGATGGGCACTCCGATGGGGACCGAGTTGCACCCCGACGTACTCGATGCGGCCCGTGCGGGCGCGGGGTGGGCGTTCGAGCGCCTCTACACCACGCTGGCACCCGCCGTGCACGGGTACCTGCGCGCCCAGGGCGCTCGCGACCCCGACGGCGCTGTGAGCGACGTCTTCCTGCGCGTGTTCCGGCGCATCGGCGACTTCGACGGCGACGCAGGCCGGTTCCGCTCGTGGGTGTTCGTCATCGCCCACAACCTGCTGCTCGACGAACGTCGGTACGCCGGGCGGCGGCCCACCGAGGTGCTCGTCGACCTCGTCCCCGACGCGGGCACGGCCGCCGATGCCGCCGACGACGCACTGGCGCGGCTGACCGACACCCGGCTCCGGCGCCTGCTCGACCTACTGGCACCCGACCAGCGCGACGTGCTCCTGCTGCGCTTCCTGGTCGACCTGTCGCTGGAGGAGACGGCGCAGGCGACGCGGCGGTCGGTGACGGCGGTCAAGGCCCTCCAGCGGCGTGGGCTCGACGCCCTGCGTCGTCGCTTGGACGAGGTCGCCGTCGCCATCGACCTGGACGGCATGCAGGAAATCTCCCCGCCGCCCGTATCCCCGCCCGACCCGACGACGTTCACGAGGTTGTGATGCACGACGACCCCCGACTGACGAGCTTCATGGCGTCGGTGCGCGATGCCTACGGGGCATCGACGCCCCCGGCGCCGGGCGAGGAGTTGCGCGCCCTGTTCGCCACCGGCCTGGACGTCGAGGCGACCCACACCACGACGACCTCGAGGAGACGACGGATGTTCAGCGACGTGTTCAAGGCAGTTCCCGGCAAGGTGGCCGCAGGGCTGCTCGGCGCCACCCTGGCGTACACCGGCCTCGGTGCCGCGGGGGCGCTGCCCGCACCGCTGTCACTGGCGTCGTCGCACGACGACACCGAGCAGGTCGTGCTCGACGACACGACGGCGACCACCCTGGCCGACGACGGCGACACCACCCCCACGACCCTCACCGAGGGCGACGGCGACGGCGACGCGGGCGCCAAGGTGGCCGAGGACATCGACCTGGCGCTGGTGCCCGTGCCCACATCGGTCAGCGAGGCCGCCCACAACCACGCCTTCGACGAGGCCTGCGGCAATCACGGCAAGTACGTGTCCCACTTCGCCCGCACCGGCACCGAGCCCGAGTGCGCCACTGCCGCCCGCACCGCCGTCGGTGGCGACGGGCAGGACACGGGCACCGAGCTCAGCACGGCCGACGCCGACGCCGACGCCGACACGGCTGTCGAGGGCAAGGGCAAGGGCAAGGGCAACGGCAAGGCCCAGAAGGGCAAGGCCAAGGCCAACCACGGCAAGGGCAAGAAGGGCCGCTCCTAGCCGTCACCGGTTCACCTCCGGCAGTACACGCCTCGAGTCTGTCCCGGCGTCCGCAGCGTGGCGGGCGCCGTGGCAGACTCGCTGGCATGTCCCTCTACGACATCCCGCTGAAGACGCTGCACGGCGAACCGACCACGCTGGCCGAGCACAAGGGCAAGGCGTTGCTCCTGGTGAACGTGGCGTCCCAGTGCGGCCTGACGCCCCAGTACACCGGGTTGGAGCAGCTCCAGAAGGCCTACGGCGAGCGGGGCTTCAGCGTCCTCGGCTTCCCGTGCAACCAGTTCGGCGGCCAGGAGCCGGGCTCGGCCGAGGAGATCGAG
This sequence comes from Actinomycetota bacterium, assembly GCA_019347595.1. GTDB lineage: Bacteria > Actinomycetota > Acidimicrobiia > Acidimicrobiales > JAHWLA01 > JAHWLA01. Next base: position 11,505 of record JAHWLA010000043.1, on the reverse strand, counting down.
ACGTTCTGCTCGACGAACTACGGCGTCAGCTTCCCGCTCTACGAGAAGATCGACGTCAACGGGGAGAACCGCCACCCGCTCTACGACGAGTTGACCAAGACTCCCGACCCCGAGGGCAAGGACGGCGACATCACGTGGAACTTCGAGAAGTTCCTGCTCTCGGCCGAGGGCGAGGTGGTCGCCCGCTTCCGCCCGCTGGTCCCGCCCGACGCCCCCGAGCTGGTCGCCACCATCGAGGCCACCCTCCCCTCCTGACGTCCCGAGTACATAGCTCACCTGAGAGGTGACCTATGTACTCGAAAGGTGGGTTGTGTCGTTGTAGGTGCGGAGGATTGGGCCGTGGGGGCCAATCTGCACCTTCGATACCGATGCCAGGTCGAGGAACAGCCGCCAGATCACGTCGTCACCGGTCCCGAGCGCCCACGTCACCGCCGCCTTGATGGGCGAGACGTGGCTCACCACCACCACGTTGCGCTCGCGGGCATCCTCGGCCAGCGCCTCGCATGCCGCCCGCACCCGCGCCCCCACGGACACCAGCGACTCGCCGCCTGGCGGCGCGTAGTCGGTGTCGCCCCGCCAGCGCTGCCACACCTCGGCGGGCACGTCGGTCAGCAGCCGCTCGTCGTACTCGCCGAAGTCGAGCTCGATCCAGCGCTCGTCCACCTCCACCGGTACGCCGAAGCACGCGGCCGTCTCCGCCGCCCGAAGCAGCGGGCTGGCCACTACCCGGTCGACCGACCCCACGGCCGCGGCCATGGCCGTCGCCTGGCGCCGACCCAGCTCGGTCAGCGGCGGGTCGGCCCGCCCCAGCACCCGGGCGTCGGCGTTGGCCTGCGTCTGGCCGTGGCGCACGAGGATCAACACGAGGGCCGACCCTACGCGACGAGGTCGCGGCTCAGGCGCCCGGTGCGCAGGAACATGCGCCGCCGCTCGGGCTCTGTCAGCCGCCAGCGCCCCACCGACCACCACAGCGCCACGGCGCCCGCCGCCTCCTGCACCACCACCAGCCCGACGCTGCGCTCGGCACTGGGCAACCCGGCGCCCGCGAACGACCACCCGAAGAACGGCCACCAGAACACCTCGGTGCGGGCCCACATGCTGTCGAGCACGAGGTGGAGCAGCACCCCAATGGGCACGGCGAGGAGTTGCCGGCGCAGCACCCGCCGCCCCCGCGTGGCGAGCATCACGCCGAGCAGCAGCACCACGCCGAAGCTCAGCGTATGCAGCACGCGGGCGCCGCCCAGCAGCCCGTCGACGACGTCGGGCGCCACCGCTCCCGCCATGACCAAGCGGTAATCGATGGCGGTGTCACGGAAGACGTGCCACACCAGCACGAACGCCAGCCCCGCGAACCAGAGGAACACAGCCGCTCCGAGACAGTCGCGCTAGTGGACGAGGATGCGGCCGCACTGGTCGCAGAAGACCAGGGCGTCGGCCGACGCCTTCTTGATGCGGTCGAGCTCGGTGGCAGGCAGCATGAGATGGCACCCGCCGCACGACGAGCCGACCAGCCGGGCCGCCCCCACCCCGCCGAGCTTGGCCCGCAGGCGCTCGTAGGTGGCGAGCAGGTCCTGGGGCACCGCCGCCGCCGCCTCGGCACGGGCTGCCCGCTCGACCTCCAACTCGGCGTCGATGGCGACCTCGGCCTCGGCGATCACGGCACGCAGCCGTTCCGCGTCGGCGTCGTGACCGGAGCGCTCCCCCGTGAGCGCCGCCCGCTCGTCGTCGACCGGCTCGGCCTCCTCCATGGCGGCCAGTACCTGGTCCTCCAGCGACGACTGTCGACTCTTCAGCGCCTCCACCTCGGCGGCCATCGCCTGCAACTCGCGGGATGCGCTCACCGTGCCCGAGTACATGCGCTTCTCGATGTCGCCGATGCGGGCCTCCACCGCCGCGATCTCGTGCTCGTGCCTGCCTTGGCGCTCGGCGATGGCTTCCCGCCGGGCACCGACATCGGCGAGGCGACGCTCCACGCCCGCGATGCGCTCCTCCACGTCGGACAGCTCCGCCCGCTCCGGCAGGTGGGCGCGTCGGTGCTCGAGTTGGTCGATGGCCGTGTCGTGCTGCTGCACGACGAGCAACGTGTCGAGGTCGCCCATACTCAGTCGTTCCCCTCGGACGACGGCGCCGTCGTCGTCGTAGTCGGCGGTGGCGGCTTGGTCGTCGTGGTGGTGGGCGGCGGCGGCTTCGTCGTGGTGGTGGTGGGCGGAGGCGGCTTGGTGGTCGTCGGCGGCGTGGTCGACGGGGGCGGTGAGGGCGGCGGCTCGGGGGGCAGCTCCTCCACCGGGGGTGCCGTGTCGAAGACGTGCGTGGTGGTGGTCGCCCGCTTGACCGAGAACTTGTCGCGGATGGCCTTGCCCTTCGGCACTGACCGCGGGGCCTCGAACGAGAGCGCGGGCATCCCCTCGAGGGCCACCGACATGTAGGCGTTCCAGATCATGGCCGGGATGCAGCCGCCGGTGACCCGGCCGCACACCGGCACGCGGGTCATTGGCACGTTCCCCTCGGGAGCACCCATCCACACCGCCGTCGACAGTTGCGGGGTGAAGCCGACGAACCACGCGTTCTCGTGGTTCTGGGAGGTACCGGTCTTGCCCGCCGCCTGCCGTCCCGGGAGGCGAGCCCGGGTGCCGGTCCCCCGCTCCACGACCGTTCGCATGGACCGGGTGGCCAGCCGGGCGACGTTCGGCGAGAACGCCCGCACGCCCCGGTCGGGGCCGGTGAAGAGCACCTTGCCCTTGCGGTCGAGCACCCGCTCTACGAAGCGGGGCGCGTGGTACACGCCGTCGTTGGCGATGGTGGCGAAGGCCGACGCCATCTCCAGCGGCGTGACCTCCTTGGAGCCCAGCGAGATCGACGGGAGGGCCTCGAGGCGCGCTCTGGGGATGCCCATTTTCACCCCCATGTCGACCACTTTGTCGAGGCCGATGTGGGCACCGAGCCGCACGTAGGCACAGTTGACGGACTTCGCAGTGGCTTCGGTGAGCGACATCACCGCGCCGGGGGACCCCTCGTAGTTGCCCGGTGTGTACGGCGCGAACCCGGGCACCTTCACGGTGCACGGCGAGGTGCCGTTGATGCTGTCGTTGGGGCCGTAGCCGGCGTCGAGGGCGGCGAGGAGCACGATGATCTTGAACGACGAGCCGGGCTGGCGGCGTCCCTGGGTGGCGAGGTTGTACTTCTCGCTGTTGAAGTCGTCGCCCGCCACGATCGCCCGCACGGCACCGGTGGACGGCTCCACCGAGGCCAAGGCGGCGGCGAAACGCCCGTTGGTGTTGGGCAGCCGTTTGCGCACCGCCTCCTGGGCGGCACGCTGCATCCGCGGGTCGAAGGTGGTGTGGATCTGCAGGCCGCCCTTGAACACCGCGTTGTACCGCTCCTGGGGCGTGTCGCCCAGCCGCGGGTCGTCGAGCAGGCGCTGTTTGACCTCCTCCACGAAGTAGTCGTTGGGCGGAGGCGGCGGCGTGGTGAGCTTCCGGGGCAAGGGCATGTCGCGCAGTTCGAGCGCCTCCGCCCGGGTGAGGTGCCGGTTGGCCACCATGCGGTCGAGGGCGAGGTCTCGCCGAGCCCGGGCCAGCTCCGGGAAGCGGATGGGGTCGTAGCCGACCGGGTTGCGGATGACGCCCGCCAGGAGGGCGGCGTCGACCACGTCGAGCTCCTCCACGCTCTTGGCGAAGTACTTCTCGGCCGCTGCCTGTACCCCGTAGGCGCCGTTGCCGAAGTAGACCGTGTTGAGGTACCGCTCGAGAATCTCCTTCTTGGTGAGCGTGTCCTCCAGGCGCACAGCCAGGACGGCCTCCCGCACCTTGCGGTCGACGCTCTTCTCCGGGGTGAGCAGGGCGTTCTTCACCAACTGCTGGGTGATCGTCGACCCGCCTTGGAGCAGCTCCCCCGCCTGCACGTTGGTGACGAGCGCCCGCATGGTGGAGCGCAGGTCGACACCGCCGTGCTGCCAGAAGCGGTCGTCCTCCACGTCGAGGATGGCGTTGACGACGTGGTCGGGCACGCGGTCGAGCTCGACCGGAGAGCGGTTCTCCTCGGCGTGGAGCACCGTCATGACGTTGCCGTCGGCGTCGTAGACCCGTGACCGCTCCGAGAGCTCCGAGAGTTGCAGCAGGTCCTCGCCCCGGCCCGCCGTACCTGCCGTGGCGATCCCCCGGATCTCCGGGACGAGCAGCAGGAAGCCGAGCGCGAGACCCGCGCCGGCGACCGTGCACACGACCAGAAAGCGGAAAAGGGGACGCACCGTCCCTCACGATAACGGGTAGGTGTGACAATCCCGCCCGATGGGGCGGGTTGCGCCAAGGGCCGGCACGGGTAGGTCGCAGTCGATCGCGACGGAGGTGGCAAGGATGTCGAAGACGATGTCGGACCGGCTCGATGAACGGCAGGCTCGCCGTGAGGGCCACGCCGGCGAGGGCGGCGGCGAGACGCTGCGGGTGCCGGTGAACGTGTACGAGTCGGAGAATGCGGTGGTCGTGGTGGCGCCCCTCCCGGGCGTCATGCCCGACGACGTGGCGGTGACCGTCGAGCCGGGCAAGGTGACGATCACCGCGTCCATGCGGTCGCCCGCACCCAAGGACTACCTCGTCCACGAGTGGCACTACGGCCCCTTCGAGCGCACCGTCGACGTGCCCGCGGGGTACGGCGGCGACGCCAAGGCCAGCTTCGGCAACGGGCAACTCGCCGTGAGCATCGCCCGGGGGGAGCCCGTCGGGGACGAGCCCATGGTCCTGACACCCGCGGCCCACTGACCCTCCACACCGGACGACGACGATCGACGCAAGGAGGCAGCCATGCCGACCAGGCCGACCAAGGGTGATCACGGGACACGCGACAGCGGCAGCAGCGGACGGGGCGGGCAGAAGGCGGTGACGGGCAGCGCCGTCGACCCCGATGTCGCCGAGGCCCGGCGCCGTGTGGAGGAAGAGGCCGCCGACCAGGGCGACGAGCCCACGCCGTAACGGCCGCCACCGCCGGCCACCGCCCGTTCTCGTACGCAAAAGGGGCAAACGGCCGGGTTGTGCGTACGAGAACGGAGGCGGCGGACCGGTCAGGCGCCGCGGAGGTAGGCGGTCACCATGGCGACCACATGGCGGGCGAACGCCTCGGGGCTGCCGTAGCGGTCGCCGCCGGCCAGGTAGCGGTGCGTCAGCGACTCGATGGTGCTCACCACCACGTAGGCAGCCAGGCGCGGCTCGCCGACGCGTACGGAGGGCTCTTCGGCGGGCATCGCCGCCACCACGTCGACGGCCCACGCCTCGGCCCGGTCGAGCTCGGCCCGGAGATCGGCGGGCACGGGCGACTCCTCGAACAGGACGCGGTGCAGCCGCGGGTTGCCCGCATGGTTCGCCATGGCGGCGTCCACGAAGAGTGCCACCCGCTCCTCCAGCCCCTCGGGCAGGCCCGCCACGTCGCCGAGCCGCCGGGCGATCTCGCCCACGCCCGCCTCCACGTGGTCACGCATGAGCTGGACGAGGATGGCGTCCTTGTTGGGGAAGTACTGGTACAGCGAACCGATCGACAGCCCGGCCCGCTCCGCGATGCGGTTGGTCGTGCCCGCCGCGTAGCCGTGCTCGCCGAACACCTCGGCGCCCGCGGCCAGGATGCGAGCACGGGTGGCGGCGGAGCGTTCCTGTTTGGGCGTTTTACGAGGTTGCGTGGTTGTCGGCGGCATGGCCAAAAGCGAGTAGTAAAGGCGAAGTATTACTCGTATCTTACGCCCATGAGGACAATCCACCTGGGCCCGGCGAACTGACTACCGGACCCGCACCATGCGGAGGACGTCCGTCACCGGCTCCACGTCGGTGGGCGAGCCGACCAGCACGGCCACCACGTCGCCCGGGCGCACCACGCCGCGATCGGACGCCGACTTCACCGCGAACCACACGATGTCGTCGGTCGTGCCCTGGGCGTCGACGATCATCGGCGTGACGCCCCACGCCATGGAGAGCTGTCGTGCCGTGCGCTCCGACGGCGTGCACGCCAGCACCGGGGCGGTGGGCCGGAACCGGGAGATGGCCCGGGCGGTGGCGCCGCTGTTGGTGCAGGCGATGATGGCGGCCGCCTCGGCATCCATGGCCGCCCGCCAGCCGGCGGCGGAGACAGCCGCCGTGATGCGCACGCCGGCGGGCGCCCCCACCACCTCGACCGACTGCTGCCTGCCCAGGCTGCGGCCCCACGTGCCGTAGTCGAACTCCCGCTCGGCTCGCATGGCGACCTGCGCCATGGTGGCCACGGCGGCGACGGGGTGGAGCCCGACGGCCGACTCCCCAGAAAGCATGAGGGCGCTGGTGCCGTCGAACACGGCATTGGCGATGTCACTGACCTCGGCCCGGGTCGGCGTGGGCGCCCGCAGCATCGACTCGAGCATCTGGGTGGCGGTGATGACCGGCCGCCCGTACGCCACACCGGTGCGGATGATGCGCTTCTGGTGGTGCGGCACGTCCTCGATGGCGCACCGGATGCCGAGGTCGCCGCGGGCGACCATCACGCCGTCCGCCACACCGATGATCTCGTCGACGTTGTCGACCGCCTCCTGCGTCTCGATCTTCGCCACGAGCATGGGGCCGTCGGGGCCGGCGGCCTTGCGCACCCGCACCATGTCCTCGGCGGTGCGCACGAAGGAGATGGCGACGGCGTCGACGCCCGCCTCGCACAGGGCGTCGAGGTAGCGCAGGTCGGTGTCGGTCGGCGACGACAGGCTCGTCCGCCCGGGCGGGAGGGCGACGCCGGGACGGCCCTGCGCCCAGCCGCCGGTCTCCACTGTGGCGGTCGCCCGGTCGGCGCCGACATCGCGAACCCGCAGACGGAGCCCACCGTCGCCCAAGGCCACCGCGTCGCCGGGCAGCAACTCGGACAGCAGCGGCGGGTGTTCGACGGCGATGCGCCGCTCGGTGCTCCCGTCGCCGTCGTCGGCTGCCACCAGCTCGACCAGCGAGTCCTGGGCGATCGTCACGCCGCCCTCGGGGAAGGCGGCGGCGCGCACCTTCGGCCCGGGGAGGTCGGCCAGCACGCCGACAATGCGGCCCTCCGCCTCGGCCGCCTGGCGCACCCGGCCCATCCGTTCGATGGTGGGCTCCATGGCGTCGTGGGCGAGCGAGATGCGGGCAGTGTCCATGCCCGCGGCGATCATGGCCCGCAGGGTTGTGGGGCTGTCCGAGGCAGGCCCGATGGTGGCGACGATCTTCGTGCGGCGCGGCATGCCGCTCGACATTAAGGCGTGCCACACCCCTCTCCGAATTGGGATGCAGAACGGCTGCCCGAGCAGCCGATGCGCAGGCCGTTTGCCTCACCGCCCACCGGGCCTTCGGAACCGGCCTGCGAAGTGGTCGCCGGAGCGACCACTTCGCATACCAATTCGCAGGAGGGGTCAGCCGGGTTGGGTGGGGGGTGGGCCGACGCTCTTCAACACGTCGGTGACAACCGGCGCCAGCCACGTCATGAACGGCGTGGAGAAGTGGTTTTCGTCGCGGTACACGAGCAGGTTGCCGACGATCACCGGGCACACCTCCTCGGCGCACACCCAGGCGGCGACGTCGAAGTACGAACCGCCCGCCCGTCGCACGGCGAGGCGCTCGGCCTCCACCCCGCCCGCATTCACCGCCGCTGCCCGTTCCAGATTGCACTCCGAGACCCGCCGCAGACGGCGCGACAGACAGGTCGGCACGTCGGTCGGGGGCTTCGGGGTCGGGCTCAGCACGATCACCTTCGACCCCGCCCGCTGCAACCGTTCCACCAACGCAGCCATCGATGTCACCCACGCCTCGCCGTAGACGTCGAAGCGGTACTCTGGTCCGTAGTGGCGGGCGACCGCGACTACGACCACGTCGGGCCGCTCCGCTTCGATGCGGGCGAGCGCTCGCGCCCGCCACGTCGTGCATTCGGTGAACTGGCGCTTGAGCACGGGGCTGAACACGGCCAGCTCCTGGGGCGGGCACACGGCCTTGGTCAGGATCGTCAAGCGCCAGTCGAGCGTCTCGGCCGCCGCAGCCAGCGCCGGGTGCCACTGCGCGGCGTGCGAGTCGCCGAACGCCACCACGCTGGGCCGGTTGGGCGCGTTGCGGTAGACGCAGCGGCGCACGGTCGCATCGGTGAAGGCGTTGTTGCACCCGTCCACGAACGGCGCCGCCTTGTCGCGGCGCGCCCCCCGCAACGAGGGGCGGACGTTCGACGGCACCCGCTGGACGGTCGTGCCGCCGGCCAGCGCGGTGTGCACCTGGGTGGCCAGTGACGCCGACACGGCGTCGCCCGTCGGGTCGGGCGCGAGCTCGGAGCCCGCGGCGGCCGCCCCTCCGTCGAGGCGAGGCAGGGCGGAGCCGAGCACGAGAACGGCGACGATGGCGGCGGCGCTGCCCGTCAGTCCCCAGGCGACGCCCCGCAGCGGCCGCGTCGCCCAGGCATGCGAGAAGCGGACCGGGTTCTCCACGAGCTGGAGCGAGAGGATCGCCGGGCCGAGCGAGCCCACGGCCAACACGATGCGCTCGGTGGCCGACAGCGTGCGCCCTGCGGTCGCCTCGGCGAGCACGAGCACCGGCCAGTGCCAGAGGTACCAGGAGTACGACACCCGCCCCACGGCTTGGAGGGGGCGGACGGCCAGGACCCGCGCCAGGCCCCGCCGAGGCGCCACTGCGCCCGCCATCACGATCCCGACCGTGCCCAGGACGGGGATGGCGGCGACCGTTCCCGGAAACGCGGTGGACGCGCCGAAGCTCCACGCCGACCACCCAACCGCCGCCAGCCCCGCCCACCCGCCAAAAGCCGCGACCCACGCCGGGACGCGCCCGAGTCGGGTGGCGGCAATGCCGAGGAGCCCGCCCGCCACCAACTCCCACGCCCGCGTCGGCAGGGAGAAGAACGCCCACGGCTGCGACGACGCCGTAAGCCGGACCGACAAGGCGAACGAGCCCGCGCCGACCAGCGACAGCGCGAACACGGTGAAGCCGACGCGCGACACGCGCAGCAGGCGAGCCGTGCCGACCAGCAGGAGGATGAGCACGGGCCACACCACGTAGAACTGCTCCTCGACACTCAGCGACCAGTAGTGCTGCACCGGTGACGGCGAGGTGGGGGCGTCGAGGTAGGCCGTGCCGCCCGCCGCGAAGCGGTAGTTGGAGACATAGGCCGCCGCGGCGGCCGCGTCCTTCAGGGCGGGTTCGGCCTGGAGCGGCGGCAGCACGAAGGCGGCGAGCCCCGCGGTGACCACCAGCACGAGCAGCGAGGCAGGAAGCAGACGACGGACGCGGCGCAGGTAGAACGCGGCCAGGTCGATGCCCGCCGTGTGCTCCACCTCGCGCCAGAGCAGGCCGGTGATGAGGAAGCCCGACAAGACGAAGAAGACGTCGACGCCGATGAATCCGCCGCGCAGGAAATCGGCGTGGTAGGCGACCACGGCGAGGACGGCGACACCGCGCAGGCCCTCGATGTCGGGGCGGAAGCGAGACGTGGTGGGGTCGCCCCCGAAGCCGCTGACGGCTCGCTGCCCGCGATCGGCTCGCGGGGGCCGGGGTGCCGCTACGGCGTCGCCGCGCGGAGCCGCTCGAACAGCCATGGGGCCAACCAGGGACCGGCATCCTGGGCGACGTGCACGCCGTCCGTCCTGACCCGCACGCCGTCCACTTCCTTCGTCATGTGGCCCGCGGGCGAGAGCTTGGCGCCCAGCTCGACCACGGACGCGACGCCCGGATGGCGGGCGACCGCCTCGCGCAGCAACTGGTTGACGCGGTCGACGCGATGGGTCTCGTCCTCTGGCCACGTACCGCCGTCAGGACGCGAGCCGCGCCGGAAGTACGGGGCGGTGGCGACCACCGGACGGACGCCCGTGGCGGCCACCGTGGTGATGGCCAGGTCGAGCTCGGAGGCAAGGTAGGCGTCGAACTCGGGGACGCCGATGTGCGTCCAGCTTCCGGCGTGCATGCGGTCCATCAGCTCCCAGCGCCCGACGACGATCAACGCCAGCTCGGGGCGGTCGCGCTCGACCGAAGCCCGCCACAGGCCCGGCCAGTCGTCGCAGCCGTTCGGGAGTGCGTTGTAGAGCGAGCCGAAGTAGCGGAAGGGCGTGCCCCGCACGACGCCACAGCCCCAGATGCCTGCATTCGCCACCGAGACGTGGTGGCCCGCGGCATGGGGGGCGACGGCGTTGGCGATCGTCCACGCCATGGAGTCGCCGAGGAACGACACGCGCAGCGGGGCAGCCGGGTCGCGCAGCGCCGGCACGGGGGCGGCCTCGGGGGCCGGTGGCGCGACAGGTGCTGCCACCGACTCGGGGGGCGTGGTGACCGGCGGGGTCCACACCGCGGCGTGGGACGGGTCGGCAGGGGCGGCCACGTCGTCGGGAGGCGCCACGTCGATCGAGGCGGTGATCACGTCGGGACTGCGGTCGTCGGCACGGTAGGCGGCGATGCCGAGCGTCAGCACGGCCACGAGCACGGCGGCGAGCACGCGCGGCGACAGGCGGATGGCGGCGGCGGCGTGCACACCATCGAGGATAGGGACTTTTGCCCGGTTCCCACACGTCATGGCGCGAACCGCCCCGTCACGCCAGGAACGACGCCAGGTGCTCGGCGAGGAGGTCGGGGGCCAAGACGTGGGCCTCGTGGCCGACGCCGGGGAGCTCCACGATGGTCGCGTCGGGCAGCGCACGGGAGAGCGCTTCGGCGGCGCGCCGGTGGTGCACCTGCGTGGTCTCCCCCACGGGAAGCAGGACGGGGGCGGCGATCGAGCGGTAGCGCTCGACGCCGAAGGGCAGGTCCCGGATGGCGCGAAGCTCCCGCGCCCACGGCCTCCCGTTGCGTACGAGTTCGGCCCACAACTCGGAGCCCTTGATGGCGTCGACGAGCCCATCCGGCATGCGCACGCAGCGGCGCAGCCCCACCTCGACGACGCCCGCGACGTCGCCGCGTTTCTCTGCCGCGTCGACCTCGGCCAGCGCGTCGTCGGGCACCACGCGGTCGTCGATGTTCAACGGCGGCTCGTAGAGCACGACGCGGTCGAGCTCCGGCGCCGCGGCAGCGCCGAGGACGCAGATTGCTCCGAAGGAATGTCCGATCACCCGCGTAGAGCGCGTGGCGCGGGCGACGGCGAGGATGTCGTCGTACTCCCGCTCGATCGCGTAGGCCGGGCGGTCGCCACTGTCCCCCACTCCCCGCCTGCTCATGACATGCACGGCAAAACGGGGAGCCAGTCGCGTGGCGACGTCGGACCACGCCATCCCGTCCTCCAGGCTGCCGTGGACGACGACCACGCCGGGCCCGTCGCCCCACGTGCGCCACACGATCTCGGTACCGTCGGCCGAGCACACCGATCCCCCGGTCACGAGCGGAAGACGCTCGCGGGGCGTGGCCATTCGGTCGCCGTGCGCTGTATGCCTCGGGTGGGCGACCCGAAGAGGGATGACATCGCCGTGGTCAACGAGCCACGCAGGCTGTCGACCATGGAGCTTCCGGCCGGCCTCACTACCGGGTCTCGACGCGCTCACGGCGCACGGTCGGCTTGCGGCCCTTGATG
>JAHWLA010000042.1 GCA_019347595.1 Actinomycetota bacterium | reverse complement strand
GGCGCGGCCGACGACGGCACCACCGCCAGTACCGGCCATGTCGCCAAGTTGCTCCACGCCCCGGTCGTCCTCGTCGTCGACGCCAAAGCCATGAGCGGATCGGTCGCCGCTCTCATCCACGGGTTCGCGACCTTCGACCGCGATGTCCACGTCGCCGGTGTCATCCTCAACCGCGTCGGCAGCGACGGGCACGAGGCGATGCTTCGCGATGCCCTCGTGGCGACCGGCATTCCCCTCCTCGGCGTGCTCCGTCGCGACGACGCCTTCACCTGGCGGGACCGCCACCTCGGTCTGGTCCCTGTCGTCGAGCAGCCAGTCGACGTCGAACGCTCGCTCGACCGCCTGGCCTCCGCCGTCGACGCGGGCTGCGACCTCGACGCCCTCGTCCGATTGGCCCGGAGTGCGCCCGACCTGACGACGACGCCGCTCCCCACGCCGCAACGGCAGGGCGGCGCGGTCGTCGCCGTGGCCGGAGGTCCTGCGTTCGGGTTCGTCTACCGCGACAACGTCGAAGCCCTCCAAGCCGCGGGCGCCGACGTCGTGGCGTTCGATCCGCTCTGCGACCACGCGCTTCCGCCCGACGCCGACGGCGTCTACCTGGGCGGCGGCTTCCCCGAGATGTTCGCCTCGGCTCTCGCCGACAACGTGCCCATGCTCGACGCCATCCGCACAGCAGCACGAGAACGGATCGTCTGGGCGGAATGCGGCGGCCTGCTATGGCTGTGCAACAGCCTCGACGGCCACCGACTGGCCGGCGTCGTCGATGCCGATGCCCGCATGACCGACCGCCTGACCCTCGGGTACCGCAGGGCGACTGCGACCGTCGACAACCCGCTGACGCAAGCAGGCGACGAGTTGCGCGGCCACGAGTTCCACTACTCCACCGTCGAGCCGACCGGCGACGCCCTCGACCTCGAAGGCCGTTTCGGGCGCGGCTCCGCAGGCTTCGCGACCCCCACGCTCCTCGCCTCCTACCTCCACCTCCACCTCGGAGCCACGCCTCGACCGGCCGAGCGGTTCGTTCGAGTACTGTCACAGCGCCGCAGTGCACGGGAAGCCGGTGAGAGTCCGGTGCGGTTCCCGCCACTGTGACCGGGGAGCGACCCCTCAACGTCAGCCACTGACCTCGGTCGGGAAGGCGAGGGCGAGCGTCGATCCGGGAGCCAGGAGACCGGCTGCGGCACGGACCGAAGCGCGTCCACGGAGGAATGGATGCCTGCGTCGTTGATCGGGGTCGGAGTGGGCCCCGGTGACCCCGAACTGCTGACGACCCGAGCCCTGCGCGTCCTGCGCGAGGCCGACCGGGTGTACGCCCCCAGCCTCGCCGTCGATGCCGTCGGACGCGCCGAGTCGATCGTGCGCGGCGCCGACCCGGCCATCGCCGTCGAGCGGCTCGTGTTCACGATGACCCGCCGCGACGACGCCCGTACCGCCTCGCACCAGGAGGCCGCCGAGCGCGTGATCGCCTGTCTCGACGCCGGCGAGCGGGTGGCCTTCATAACCCTCGGCGATCCGAACATCTACAGCACGTTCTCCGACCTCGCCGCCCTGGTGACCGTTGCTCGTCCCGATGTGCCGGTCGAGACGGTGCCCGGGATCATGGCCTTCCAGGAGCTCGCGGCCCGCGCCGGCGTCGTCGTGACCGACGGAGTCGAGCGGCTGTCGCTCGTTGCCGCCATCGACGGCGCCGACGTGCTCGACGCCCCGCTGGCCGACCCCGCCGCCGCCCTCGTCGTCTACAAGGGCGGCCGCCACCTGCCCGACATCGCCAAGCGCTTGGCCGACGCAGGCCGACTCGACGGCGCCGTGTTCGGCGAGCTGCTGGGGCTGCCCGGCGAACGCGTGGGCTCGGTGGAGGACGCCGCCACCGGGCCGGGCACCTACCTCGCCACCATCGTGGTGCCGCCCGCCGAACGAGCGCCGCAGTGATCTCCTTCGTGGGGGCAGGCCCCGGCGCCGCCGACCTCATCACGTTGCGCGGGCGCGACCGCCTGGCCGACGCCGACATCCTCATCTGGGCCTCGTCGCTGGTCCCCGAGGAGGTGCTGTCGCACACGAAGGCCGACGCGGCCGTTCACGACTCGGCGACCATGACGCTCGAAGACGTGCTCGCCGTTTACGACGCCAACCCGCATGCGGCGATCGTGCGGCTTCACTCCGGCGACCCGTCGATCTACGGCGCCATCCAGGAACAGATCGACTGGTGCGAAGCCCACGACCGTGCGTACGAGATCGTGCCCGGGGTCAGCTCGCTGTCGGCTGCGGCCGCTGCGGTAGGACGCGAGCTCACCATCCCCAAGGTGTCGCAGAGCGTTGTCCTCACCCGCCTGGCCGGCCGCACGGCGGCGTCGATGCCCGAACGCGAGTCGGTCGAGGCATTCGCCGCCCATGGCGCGACCATGGCCGTGTTCCTGTCGGCCGCCCGCCCCGCCGAGCTCCAGGACGAGTTGCTGGCCGGCGGCTACCCCGCCGGCACGCCGGCCGCGCTGGTCGTCCGGGCGTCATGGCCCGACGAGCAGATCGTGCGCACGACGGTCGGTGAGCTCGCCGAGGCCGTGAAGTCGACCGGCGTCAAGACCACCGTCCTCGTGCTCGTCGGTCCTGCACTGGAAGGCACCGCCAACCGCAGCCACCTCTACTCGCCCTCGTACGCCCACAAGTTCCGCCGCCGCTCCGAGCCTGGGTCTACCGTGGGAAGGCCGGCCTGACCGATGCCCGGCCTGCGCACGGGATGGACGACGGGCACCTGCGCGTCGGCCGCGGCCAAGGCTGCTGCCATCGGGCTGATGTCGGGCGCGCCGCCGACGACAGTCGACATCGGCCTGCCCGACGGCGCCCGCGTCGAGTTCCCGGTGGAGGCCGAAGCGCCCAACCGGTGCGTGGTGGTGAAGGACGCGGGTGACGACCCCGACTGCACCGACGGCGCCCGCATGACGGCGACCGTCGACCACAACGCGGCGACGACCGAAACCGTCCTGCGAGCCGGGCCCGGCATCGGGACGATCACCAAGCCGGGCCTCGGCTTGCCCGTCGGCGCACCGGCCATCAACAAGGTGCCCCGCCGCATGATCCTCGCCGCCTTGGCGGAGGTGACGACCGAGCCGCTCGACGTCATTTTCGAGGTGCCGGGCGGCGAAGCCATGTCGGCCAAGACTTCCAACGCCCGCCTCGGCATCGTCGGCGGCATCTCCATCCTCGGCACGACGGGCATCGTCCGGCCGTTCTCCACCGCCGCCTACCGCGCGTCGGTGGTGCAGCAGGTCGACGTGGCTGCGGCCCAGGGCGAGCGCACGATCGTGCTGTGCACGGGCGCCCGTTCCGAGAAGGCCGCCATGCGGATGCTGCCCGACCTGTCCGACGTGTGCTTCGTGGAGGTGGGCGACTTCACCGGCATCGCCCTGCGCCGGGCCGCCGCGGCCGGCATGGAGCGCGCCGTGTTCGTCGGCATGGCGGGCAAGATCGCCAAGCTGGCGGCGGGCACGATGATGACCCACTTCCGCCGCTCGAAGGTCGACGGCGACCTGCTCGCCGAGGTCGCGCGCGAGGGAAGCGCACCTGCCGCCGTCGTGGAGGCGGCCACGGCTACGGCCACCGCTCGGCACTTCTACGAGGCATGCGTC
Source organism: Actinomycetota bacterium (assembly GCA_019347595.1). GTDB lineage: Bacteria > Actinomycetota > Acidimicrobiia > Acidimicrobiales > JAHWLA01 > JAHWLA01. The sequence goes on along the minus strand of JAHWLA010000042.1, from coordinate 10,168 downwards.
GAGTACGGCGCCGTCGAGCCCCTGCGCCTGCTGTGCGAACGGGCTGCGGCCAACTGCCGCGCCCATGCGGACCTTCCCGCGGAGATCGTGATGGTCGACTTCGAGGGCGACGAGGTGACCACTCGTGCCTGAGCGCATCCGTGTCGTGGGCATGGTCGGCGACGTGCCGGTGGCCCCCGTGGAAGGCGACCTGATCATCGGCGGCCATCGCCACCTGGCGGCCGTGGCGCCGCTCGCCGCCCGCACCGTCGCCATCGAGGGCGACGTGCGCGCCGTGCTCGACGCCGCCGCCGGCGAGCCGGGCGCCGTCTGCGTGCTGGCTTCGGGCGATCCGGGGTTCTTCGGCATGGTGCGCCCGCTGGCGGCCCGCTTCGGCGCCGACGCCCTCGACGTCCACCCGGCGCCGTCGTCGGTGTCGTTGGCGTTCGCCCGGCTGGGCCTGGCGTGGGACGACGCCGTCGTCGTATCGGCCCACGGGCGCCCACTGGCCGACGCAGCCCGTGTCGCCGCGGCGACGCGCAAGGCCGGCGTCCTGGTGTCGCCCGACGCGCCGCCGGAAGCCCTGGGCAAGGAACTCCTGACGGTCGGGTGCGAACCGCGCACGGTCGCCGTGTGCACGCGCCTCGGCCTCGACGCCGAGCGGATCGAGCGCACCGACCTCGACGGCCTGGCGACGGGGCGCTTCGACCCGCTGTCCGTCGTGGTGCTGCTGGCCGACGACGGGGTCGGAGACAAGACGCTGGCGTGGGGACTCCCGGAAGCGGCGTTCGCCCATCGGGCGGGCATGGTGACCAAGGCCGAGGTCCGCGCTGTGGCGCTCGGCAAGCTGGCGCTGCCTGTCAGCGGCGTGCTGTGGGACGTCGGCGCGGGCAGTGGCAGCGTCGCCGTGGAATGCGCCCGCGTGGCGCCCGGGCTCGACGTGTTCGCCGTCGAGCGCAACGAGGACGACCTGGCTCGCATCCGGGCCAACGTGTCCGACCACGGCGTGTCGGTAACCGTTGTCGCGGGCGCGGCGCCCGCCGCCCTCCACGCCCTGCCCGATCCCGACCGTGCCTTCGTCGGCGGCGGGGGAGTGGCGGTGCTCGACGCCGTGCTCGAGCGCCTGCACCCCAACGGTGTGGTGGTCGCGGCGTATGCCGCGCTCGATCGTGCCGCGGCCGCGGCCGACCGACTCGGGAACGTCGTCCAACTGGGCGTCGCCCGGGGCGAGCGGCTCCCCGACGGGGCATGGCGGTTGGCGGCCGAGAACCCCGTCTTCCTGGCGTGGGGGCCGGCGCGATGAACGTACTCGCCGTCTCCGTGACCGAGGCGGGCCGCGGTCTCGCCGCCCGGCTGCCCTATGAGCGCGCCCACGGCAACGCCGGCGAGGTGATCGGATCGCGATGGCACGACGTCGATGCCTTCGTGCTGTTCCTCGCCACCGGCGCAGCCGTGCGCCTGGTCGCGCCGCTCCTGGCCGACAAGCACCGCGACCCGGCCGTCGTCTGCGTCGACGAAGCGGGTCGCTTCGCCGTGTCGCTGCTGGGCGGCCACGCAGGTGGCGCCAACGGGTTGGCTCGTGAGGTAGCCGCCTTGCTGGGCGCCGAGCCGGTTGTCACCACCGCCACCGATGCCACCTCTACCGCCGCGCTCGACACGCTGCCCGGCTTCACGGCCACCGGTGATGTGGCCGCGGTGACCACGGCGATCCTCGACGGACGGTCGCCGATCGTGGAGCAGACGCTGCCCTGGCCGCTCCCCGTCAACGGCGGCGACGGCCCCGAGCGAGTGGTGGTGACCGACCGCCGCGTGGCGGAGGCCGACGGCGTGGTGGCGCTGCATCCACCCTCGTTGGTCGTCGGCATCGGCACGTCGTTGAACGCGCCGCCCGAGGAGGTGGCCGCGCTGGTCGATGCGGCGTTGGGCGAGGCGGGCTTGGCCCGTGCGTCGGTCGCCACCGTGGCGACCATCGACCGCCGTCTGCACGAGCCCGCCGTCGTCGCGCTCGGTCTCCCGATCGCCGCCTTCACGGCCGAGCAACTGAGCGCGGTCGACGTCCCCACGCCGAGCGCCCTGGTGGACGAGACGGTCGGCACGCCGAGCGTGTGCGAGGCCGCTGCGCTGCTCGCTGCCGGCCCCGATGCCGAGCTGGTGGTGACCAAGCGCAAGAACGCCACGGCGACCGTCGCCGTCGCTCGCCGTGCTCGGCCCGCAGGGCGCCTGTCGCTGGTGGGGCTCGGCCCCGGCCTGGTCGAGCACCGCACGCCCGCGGCGGCCACCGCGGTGCGCAACGCCGAGGTCGTCGTCGGCTACGGGCCATACGTCGACCAGTGCGCGGACCTGTTGTCGGCCCACCACGAGGTCGTCCGATCACCGATCGGCAACGAGGTGGATCGGGCGCGCATCGCCCTCGACGCCGCCGCGACAGGGCGGCGGGTGGCGCTGGTGTGCTCGGGCGACGCCGGTGTGTACGCCATGGCGTCGATCGCCTTGGAGCTGGCGCCGCCGGGCGTCGACATCGACGTGGTGCCGGGCGTGACGGCGTCGCTGGCGGCGAGCGCGGCGTTGGGCGCGCCGTTGGGCCACGACCACGTGCTCATCAGCCTCTCCGACCTCCTCACGCCGTGGGATGCCATCGAGCGTCGGCTCCACGCCGCGGCCGACGCCGACCTGGTTGTCGCCTTCTACAACCCGCGGTCCACGGGCCGGTCGTGGCAGCTCGGCGCCGCCCGCGACATCCTGCTGCGCCGCCGCCCGCTCACCACGCCGGTCGGGATCGTCACCGACGCCGCCCGCCCTGGCCAGCAGGTGACGATCACCACCCTCGACGCCCTCGACCCCGAGCTCGTCGGCATGACGACGTGCGTGATCGTGGGGTCGTCCACCACGACGGTCGTCGACGGCCGAATGGTCACGCCCCGGGGGTACAAGCCGTGACGGCCGTGCTGATCGATGCCCGGTGCACCGCGTGCGGCGCCTGCATCGCCACGTGCCCCGAGCACGCGCTCCTCCGGGCGCCTCGCCGGCCGTTCGCGGTGGACGCCCGGTGCACCGCGTGCCTGGCCTGCGTCGAGGTGTGCCCGGTCGATGCCATCGAGGTGAATGCATGACTATTCATCCCATCGAGCTGGAGAGCTACCGCATCCTCGGCGAGCGCGTCGACCTCACCCGCTTCGACGACGGCCCGCGTGCCGTGGTGGCGCGGGTGATCCACGCCAGCGCCGATCTGGAGTTCGCCGAGCTGATGGTGGTGGACGAAGCGGCGGTGACGGCAGGCGTCGACGCCCTCCGCGGCACCGCACCGGTGGTCACCGACGTGGAGATGGTGCGCCACGGGCTCACCGGCGTCGAGGCCCACTGCTATCTCGCCGAGGCCGTGGCCGACGGCGGCCTCACCCGCAGCGCCGCCGCCATGCGGCTGGCCGCCGAGCGCCACCCGGAGGGCGCGGTGGTGGTCGTCGGGTGCGCGCCCACGGCTCTGTTCGAGGTGGTCGAGCTCGCCGCCGCCGGTCGGTTCCGTCCCGCGCTGGTCGTCGGGATGCCGGTCGGGTTCGTGGGCGCGGCCGAGTCCAAAGAAGCCCTGCGGGCGAGCGGGCTGCCCGCCATATCCAACGTCGGCGAGAAGGGCGGCTCTGCCGCCGCCGCCGCCGTCTTCAACGCCCTCCGGAGGTTGGCCCATGCCGACTGATACCCCGTCACTCCTGCTCGTCGGCCACGGGTCGCGCTCGGCCGCGGGCGTGGCCGAGTACTGGGACTTCGCGGCCGTGCTGGCCGAGCGGGCGGGCGACGACATGCGAGTGGGGTGCGGGTTCATCGAGTTGGCCGAGCCCGACCTCGACACCGCCGTCGACAAGCTGGTGGCCGACGGAGCGCGCCACGTCGTCGCCGTGCCTCTGGTGCTGCTGGGCGCCGGGCACATGAAGAACGACGGTCCGGCGGCGCTGGCCCGGGGACGGCTCCGCCATCCCGGCGTGCGCTTCGACTACGGCCGCGAGCTGGGCGTGCACCCGGCGGTCCTGTCGGTGGCCGAAGACCGCATCAAGGCGGCGGTGGCCGACGGCGACCCCGCGGAGACGGGCGTGGTGGTGGTGAGCCGGGGATCGAGCGATCCCGACGCCAACGCCGACCTCTACAAGGTCGCTCGCCTGCTCCAGGACTCACGGGGCCTCGCCCTCGTCGAGCCCGCGTTCGTGTCGCTGGCACCGCCCGACGTGGCTGCCGCCATGGAGCGCGCTCGCCGGCTCGGCGCACAGCGCGTCGTGGTCGTGCCGTACTTCCTGTTCACGGGCATCCTCGTCGACCGCATCGGCGAGCAGGCCAGGGCATGGGCGGGAGCGCACCCCGAGGTCACTGTGTCGGTGGGCGCCCACCTCGGCCCCGACCCCCGCATCGCCGACCTCGTGCTCGAGCGCCATCGGGAGGCGGCGGGCGGCCAGGTCCGCATGAACTGCGACTGCTGCGTCTACCGGAGCGCGCTACCCGGCTACGAAGCCAAGGTCGGCGCTCCGCTGCACATCCATTCGCATCACGACCACACCCACTGAGAGAGGAGGTGATCCCCCTGGAAGAACGTGTTGCCGTCCAACCGCTGCCGGTAGCCGTGCCCGTCTGGGCCTGGATCGTCGTGGCCTTCGCCGCGTTCGCGCTCTACGCCCTGGCCATGGAGAACGGCGCGTTGCTCGCCTCCAAGGCCGAGGCCGTGCACGAGCTGTTCCACGACGCCCGCCACTTCATCGGCGTCCCCTGCCACTGACCGTCCCGAGTACATAGCCGGCGGATTTCGCCGGCTATGTACTCGACACACGAGGAGTTCTCAATGGTTCGCATGCTCAAGCTCGGCGCGCTGGCCGGGTTGGCCGGCGGCATCGCCATGGCGCTGTTCCTGTTCGCCGTGGGCGAGCAGTCGATCCGCGACGCCATCGCCATCGAAGACGCGGCCGCCCACGCCTCGGGGGAGGTGCACGAAGAGGTCTTCAGCCGCGGCACCCAGGTGCTCGGGGGCATGGTCGGCAGCATCGTTGCCGGCGTGCTGCTCGGGCTGGTGCTGGCCGTGGTGCTGGCCTCGGTCCGCCACCGCCTGCATGCCCGCGACGACTGGCGCCGCGCCATGCTCGTCGCCCTCGCCGGGTTCGTCACCATCGCCCTCATCCCCGCCCTGAAGTACCCGGCCAACCCGCCCGCGGTGGGCGACCCCGACACCATCGGCCGCCGCACCACCCTCTACGTGATCATGTTGGCGTGGGGCCTGCTCTCGGCGTGGGGCGGCTGGCGGCTGTCGTTGTGGCTCCGTGAACGGCGGACGCCCGAGCACCTCCGCCTGTCCGCCGCCGTCGGCCTGTTCGTGGCGCTCGTCGGGCTCGGCTTCGTGGTGCTGCCGGGCACGCCCGATGTCGTCACTGCGCCGGCCACGCTGGTGTGGCGCTTCCGCCTGGCATCGCTCGGCGGGGCCGCTGCCTTCTGGTCGGTGGCGGGCGCCGTGCTGGGGACCCTGCTGGTGAGCCGGGCGCCTGACCGCGTCGCGTCGCCCGCGCCGGCCGCCGTTCCCTGATTCACCCGGGCTTCGGCAGCCCCATGGGATTGGGGAACGGGATGCCGCCTCCGCCGACGAGCGTGGCGACGCCCGCTTCCAACAGCTCGGCCAGACGGGTGCAGCTGTCTTCGCCGATCGCCCGCCACGGGCCGACGGCCGACTCGTCGGTGCGGCGCTCGATGTCGGCGCGCGCCGCCCGGCCTGTCTCGGTGAGCATTCCGTCGCTGTCGAGCCAGCCACGCGTACGGAGCCCGTCGGCGGCGGCGCCCCACTCCTCGTCGGTCCAACCCCGGTAGGCGAGGATGACTTCCTTGGTGGTGCTGCCCGCCGCCGTCGCGCTCACGTGGGCTTCACAGCCGTCGAGGCCGGCGGCGACGAGGGCGGCGACATGGCCGTCGCCCCGGTGCTCGCGGAGCAGCGTGGAGCCGTGCCACAGCGCCAGGTGCGGCTCGTCGGGCCAGGGCAGGGAGGCATGCGCCGCGTACAGCGGGCGGCCTTCCGGACGGCATTGCTCGGCGGCGCGGCGGAGGATGGCGGCAGCTTCGGCCGCGTCGCCCTCGGCGATCAGCGGTTGCAGCGCGGCCCCTGCGGCGCGATAGCGGGCGGCGAGGACGGCGCCGGGACTGGAGAACGTCCAGGCGTCGGGGATCGAACGGCGCACCATGCGGGGGGCGAAGTTGAAGAACGTGGCGACAACGACCTCGGCGGGCACCGGCCCCATGGGCGCCGCGCGCGAGGCGAAGTAACCCATCCAGCCGCCTTTGAGCCCGGCCGCGTCGAACTCGGCGCGGGCGCCGGGGGTGAAGTACACGAGCGCGTGGACGGGCTCGATGACCTGCCACATACGACGAGCGAGCGTGGTCGGCATGCCGACGATCATGGTGCCTGAGGGCGCCCGCGGTCTACGCTCGTGGCTTGCCCGATTTCGCCCGTTCTCTGCACGCGCGCGTCCACCGTGCTCCCGCCGTGGGGGTGGTGGCCGCCGTGGTCGCCCTGTTGTCGGCCGCCATGGCCGTGGTGCTGGGCGCCTCGCCCGCGCCGTCGTCGCGTGCCGAGGCCGCGGCCGCTCGGTCGATGGTCGCCCCGGCCCACGACGGCTTGGCCGCCGAGCAGGACCTGGCCTCGGCCTTCAGCGAGCGCCGTGAGCACGTGCGGGTGGCGCAGGCCGAGGCTTCGCGTGCAGCCATGGCGGCCCGGCAGACGATCGTGTGGCCCGCCGCAGGTGCCATCACGGGCGTCTACGGCGAACGGCGTGGTCGCAATCGTCATCCCGGACTCGATCTCGACGGCGAGACGGGGGATGCGGTGTGGGCGGCGGCCCGCGGCGTGGTGGCGTGGGCCGGCCCGGCGCCGGCGGGTTACAGCGGCTACGGCACCATCGTCGTCGTCGACCACGGCGACGGGTTGCAGACGCTCTATGCCCACCTGTCGGCGGTGTCGGTAGTGACGGGGGAGCGCGTGGAGGCAGGCGACCAGGTGGGCGCCATCGGCACCACGGGGCACGTGACCGGTTCGCACCTCCACTTCGAAGTGCGCCGCCACGGGGTGATGGTCGACCCCGTGAGCTGGCTCCCCAACCGCTGACGCGCCGCCCCTCCGCCGTTCTGGCCCGTAGATCCGGCGCCACAGTGCCGAATCTACGGACCAGAACGAGGCGTTCGGCGCGGTTCAGAGCAGCTTGAGCTGCTCGGTGCGGGCCGCCCGTTCCGGCAACGGCTCCCACGTGAGTGCGCCGCGCGGCCCGCGGCAGCGGACCTCCACCAGCTCGACGGGGATGGCGCGCGCCGCGCCTTTGGCGTCGCGGACCCCGAGGCTGCCGTCCTTCTCCCGCCGCTGCGCCGTGCCGAGCAACCAGCGGCCCTCGGGCTTGCGGCGGAAGCGCACCTGGTCGCCCGCCCGGATGCCGAGCTCCTCCAGGTTCACAGCCCCGCTTGGATGCGCCGCATGCCGCGAATCCAGCGATCGGGATCGTCGGCTTTGCGGCGGTAGTACTCGGCCACCTCGGGGTGGGGGAGGATCAAGAAGCGCTCGTCGCGGAGGCCTGCGACGACGACGTCGGCCAACTCCTCGGGCTCGATGACGCCGCCGGAGGCGAGGACCATGGCCGCCGACGGGTCGCCGATGTCGAGGCCGCCCATGAGCATCGGCGTGCGCACGCCCTGCGGGCACAGGCACGACACCTTGATACCGCGGTCGCCGTAGGTGATGGCGAGCCACTCGGCCAGGGCGACGGCGCCGTGCTTGGTGACGGTGTAGGGGGCGTTGCCGAGGTTGGTGAGCAGCCCGGCGGCCGACGCCGTGTTGAGCAGGTAGCCCTCGCCCCGGGCCACCATGCCGGGCAGGACGGCGCGGGCGGCGTAGACGTGGGACAGCAGGTTGATCTCCCAGATGCGCTGCCACTCGTCGTCAGGTGCCTCGACCCCGCCGCCGCCGCCGATGCCGGCGTTGGAGCAGAACAGGTCGATGGGGCCGTAGGTGTCCTCGGCCGTGCGGACGAGGTGCTGCACGTCGGCTTCTTGTGCGACATCGACGCGCAGGCCAAGACCGCCGACCTCCTCGGCCGTCGTCGCCGCGGCGTCGCCGTCGATGTCGGCCACCACCACGGCCTTGGCGCCCTCAACGGCGAACCGGCGGGCCAGCGCCCGTCCGATCCCGCTGCCGCCGCCCGTCACCACTGCCGTCCTCCCCGTCAGCTCCATGGCGCGACCTTACGCGTGGGCGAGGGCGACGACGTCGGCCAGCGAGCGCGCGATGCAGTCGCGCAGGAGGGCGGGGTCGTCGACGGCCGCCGTGTCGATGTTGAGGCCGATGTCCATGCTCGATTTGTACGACAGGAGCGTGGCGTTGAACGCAGTGCCCGCGGTCGGGCCCATCGGGTGGTTGGCGAGCACGTGGGCGCCTGCGATGTAGAGGTCGAAGGGGGCGCCGCGCACATTGGACGCGGCGAAGTCGACCATCTCGATCTGCGCCCGGGCCAGGCGGACGACGAGCGGTGTGGGGAGCGTGGTGAGGGCGCCCGCGAAGCTGTCGGCGAGGGCGAACGCCCGCTCGCCCTTGGTCACCGACAGCCGGTCGCGCACGACGTCGAACCGCTCGCGTGGGTCCTCGATGCCCGCGGGGACGAGCATGCGGGCAGGGGCGAAGGCGTTGCCGCCCACCGACTTGTCGACGCGCGTGCTCACCGGCATCGTCATCCGCAGGTCGCCGACGTCGACGCCCTTGGCTCGGTGGTAGGCGCCTGCACCGCCCGCCACGCCGGCCACGTAGACGTCGTTGACGGTGCCCCCCAGCGCCTTGGCCGCCGCCTTGACCTCGTCGAGATCGACGGAGAGCACCTCGAAGCGGCGGCGCATGGACCGTTGCCCGGCCCACAGCGGCGACTGGGCGCCGTCGGTGACGAGCAGTTGCCGGGCCAGGGAGCGGGCCGTCTCCACCGCTTCGCCGGCGCCGCCTGCGATGACGCCGACGACACCCCGCACCGCACCTGCGGCGTTGGACGCCGCACGGCCGACGGCGTCGAAAAGCGTGTCGTTGTCGTCCGAATCGTCGCCGGCCATGTCGCTCGGGTCGGGCACCGGGTGTGGGGGCGGCTCGGGGGCGTCGCGCTCGAGGTCGATGAACATCGTCGACAGGCGGACGCCGCCTACGCCGTCGGTGATGGTGTGGTGCATCTTGGCCAGCAGGGCTGCTCGCCCCCCTTCGAGGCCTTCGACGACGGTGTACTGCCACAGGGGCCGAGCCGGGTCGAACGCCTCTTGCACGAGGACGCCGGCCAGATCGAGCAGTTGGCGCTCCGTACCGGGCGGCGGGACCGCGAGATGACGGACGTGGAAGTCGAGGTCGAAGTCGGGGTCGTCGACGAAGGCGGTGTCGACGACGCGGCGACGCAACCGGGGGACCGCTCGCACGGCGCCGATCAGGCGGCGGCGGAACCGCTCCATGTCCGGGGGACGGTCGAGGAACGTGATGTTGAGAAACGTCGAACGCAGGTGGGGGTCTCGCTCGGCCGCCCACATGATGGCCTCGGTGGGCGACATCCGCCGCTCGGATCGCACCACGCGCTCGGTCATCGCGGGCACGCTACCCGGGTCGGCTACCGGGGGATCGAGGTGTGCTTGAACTCGTTCAGCTCGGGCCAGCCGGTGACCAGGTCGAGCACTCGCTCGATGGTGCCGCGTGCTGTGTCAGCATCCCCGTCGGGTCGGTGCATGAGGCGAACGAAGACTGCCTGGCCCTCGGCGATGAAGGTCGGGACGCCGAAGGCCTGGTCGTTGTGCACGAGCTCTTCGTGCTCCTTGCGGAAGGTCTCGAGCGGCCAGCCGTCCTCGATCTCGGCGAAGACCATGTCGGCATTGACCCCCTGCTCGGTGAGGACCGTCCGAAGGACGTCGTCGTCGCGGACGTCACGCGACTGGTCATGGCGAGCGGTGAACAGCGCGAGGTGGACGCGAAGGAAGTCGGCCGGGAAACGGTCGCGTACGACGATGCCGACCGTCATGGCGCGGAGGTTGGCCGCCTGCCCGGGGTCGTCCCACACGTCGCGTTCCCCTTCGGCGACGTGGACCTGGTTGAGCGAGAACGGTGCGAAGTGCACGTCCCACGGGGCGCCCGCCTGGAGAGCGACGAACCCATCGTCGAGCACTACTCGCAGGTCGTCTA
>JAHWLA010000041.1 GCA_019347595.1 Actinomycetota bacterium | reverse complement strand
AGCGACCAGGCGCCCGCCAGCCCGTTGCCCAGGATCATCACCCAGGCCCACGTGGTGTGGATGTCGCGCAGCACTCAGTCGGTCGCCGCAGTACCCGCCGCTGCGAACTTGGCCTCCGCCTCGCGCTGGGCGTCGGCGGCGATGTCGACCAAGTCGGCGATCTCGTCCTCCGAGAACCCGGCCATGGACCGGAAGCGGCGGGCGAGGTGGATGGGGTTGTCCTCGCTCTCGCCGCGGAACCCCCCGAAGCTGAACAGCTTGTCGACGGTGCGCTGGAACTCGAAGGCCTGCTTGCGCCGCTCGGGGTCGTTCTCGGTCAGCTTGCGCAGCCAGTCGCTGCCCATCTTCACGTGCGTGACCTCATCGGCCAGCATCCAGTCCTCGCAGAAGTGGAGGACGGGGTCGCCGGTCTCGGCGCCGAAGTCGCGCATGGTGTTGAACACGTCGATGGCGAGGCCCTCCAAGGCCCGGTTGACACCGGTGAGCCGCAGCACGGGGTCCTCGTTGCAGGCCGCCTCGAACAGCAGCGTCTGCTCGGAGAACTCGCCGATCTCGCTGCCCATGTGCTCGGTGAGCTTCACCGAGATCTCGACGTGACGGGCTTCGTCCCAGGCCTGGCGGGCCATGTCGAGCTTGAGGGCGAAGGGCGCCTCGTCCTCGAAGTCGTAGCAGGTGCGCCCCGCGCCTTCGAGCGCCTGGATCTCGCCGACGAAGATGCCGTGCATGAGCGCACGGGCGGCGTCGGGCGAGTCGGGGTCGGACTGCTTGAATGCGTTTTCGCGCTTGCCGAGGTGGGCACGGCGCGGGTCGAACACAACCTCCTCGATCCGGATGCGCTCGAAGCGCTCGTCCCGGGCGAGGTCGTCGACCGTCAGCATCCGCTTCATGCGAAAGGAACTGTAGCCCGATGGCGTCGTGCGAGATCTGTGAGCGGGAGTCGGCCGACGAGGAGCCGCCGGGCGGGTGGGTGTTGCGGACCGACCTGTGGTCGGCGTGCGTGGCCCCCGGCTTCGAGGTGCCCGGGTGGCTGTTCCTGGAGCTGCGCCGGCACGCCGAGGGGCCGATGGGGATGAACGACGCCGAGGCGGCCGAGCTGGGCGGGCTGATCCGCGACGTGTCGGTGGCCATCCAGTCGGCCACGGGAGCGGAACGGGTGTACCTGATGGCCTTCGGCGAGTTGTACCCGCACTTCCACGTGCTCCTCGCGCCCCGCATGCCGTTCGCCCCGGACGACGAGAAGGGCCCGGCCCTGTTCGGGAAGCGGGCGGAGCTGGCCGACCCGGCGGCGGCCTACGAGACGGCCACCCGCGTCTGCCAGGCCCTCACCGCCGCCTCGTAGACGCCGCCCGCTCCCGAACTTGCGTACGAATCGCGCCGCAATGCAGCGCGATTCGTACGCAAGTTCCGCGGAGTCAGGGTCGCGCGGGTGTCAGACGGGGTCGGCGTTCTCCTCGTCGCCGACCAGCGTGGTCTGCGGGAGCCACGCCAGTTGCCCGTCCGCCATCAGCTCCCGCACGGCGGGAACCGGGTCCGGGTCGCCGAAAAACCGCTTGTCCTCGTAGTCGGCGGGGCGCCCGGTGGCGTCGGTCGCCCACCACGACGCCTCCAACGAGATGCCGTTGGGATCGGTGAAGTAGACGCTGCGGACGATGGTGTGGTCGACCACCTCGGTGATCTCGCACCCCGCCGCCAGCAGCCGCTCGCGCAGTCGCAACAACGAGTCCTCGTCGGGCATGTTGAACGAGATGTGGTCGAGCTGGACGGCGCCGGGCACGGGAACGCCCGCCGCCTTGCGGTAGGTCGGTGCGCCCTTCCACTCGAAGAACGCCACCGTCTCCTCCGGCCCGATCTGGAAGAAGTAATGCCGCATGGGGCCGGCCATCACGGTGGCGACGAGTCGCATGCCGAGCACCCCGTGGTAGAAGCGCACGGTGGCGTCCATGTCGGGGGTGACGAGGGCGAGGTGATTCATCCCCCGCCAGTACGGATGGTCGCTTCCGTCAGTGGTGGCCATGCCTCCCAGGCTACGCCCGCTCCGCCCGTTGTTCGACGGCGAACGACCACAGCTCGGCGCCCCGTGCCACCGGGCCGTTGGCGCCCTCAGGCTTGGCGTGGCCCTGCTGGAACGACTGCGACGACGCCCACGCCTGAAACGCCTCCTCGTCCCGCCAGCGGGTGTAGACGAGCCATGTCTCGCGGTCGTCGGCCGGACGCAGGAGCTGGAACTCCTCGAACCCCTCGGTGTGCTCGACCTGGCCGGCGCGGGCGGCGAAGCGGGCGGCCATCTCGTCGGCCCGCTCGGCCGGGACGGTGATGGCGTTGATCTTCACAATCGACATACCCGCGACCCTACGCCCCTCGTTCTGGTCCCCCGATCGCGCGCTATAGCGCGAGATCGGGGGACCAGAACGAGGGCGGCGGCGGTCAAAGGGCGGCGGTGAGGATGGCGCGAGCGTCGTCCTCGGATACGGGGCGGGCGTTCGCCTGCACGTTGCGGTTGCCCTGCGACAGCCGGGCGATCGCCTCCACGTCGTCCTCCCCCAGTCCGCACTCCCACAGCCGCCCCGGCAAGCCGACCCGCTCCCGCAGGCGGTCGATGGCGCCCGCCGGGTCGTCGGGGTCGCCCAACGCCAAGCCGATCCGGTAGGCGGCGTCGCCGACCGCCGGCTGGTTGAACCGCATGGCGTGGGCCAGCAGCACCGCGTTGGCCAGCCCGTGGGCCATCCCCGTCCGGCCGCCGGTCAACTGGGCCAGCCCGTGGTGCACACCCATCGACGCGTTCTGCAGGCACCGCCCCCCGAGCGCGGCACCCTCCAGCATCCGCGTCCGCGCAGCCAGGTCGCCCGGCTCATCCACGACGTCGGGCAACGACGACGCGATCCGCTCGATGCACGCCAGCGCGATCGCCTCGGCCTCCGGCGTGCGCACCGGCGAGTAGGCGCACTCGACGCCGTGGGCCAACGCGTTCATGCCGGTCTCGGCGCTCACCCGCGCCGGCGTGTCGAGCGTGAGCACCGGGTCGTACACCGCCGCGACGGGCGCCAGCGTCGGGCCGCCCGCCCCGGTCTTGCGCCGGGTGGCCTCGTCGGTCATGCCGAAGAACGGCGTCAGCTCGGCCCCCGAGTACGTCGTCGGCACCGACACATGGGGCAGGCCGATGCCTGCCTGCTGCTCCAGGAAGAAGCACACCGCCTTGCCCAGGTCGGCGCACGACCCCCCGCCGAACGACACCACGCCGTCGACGTTCTCCTCTCGCGCCTGCGCCACGGCGGCCTCAACGGCCGAGGTCGGCACGTGCGAGCGCACGCCCGGGAAGGTCGACGCCAGCGCCCGGCCCAGCCGAGCCACGACCCGCTCCCCCGCCTCGGAGCCCAGCCGGCCCTCGGTCGTCACCAGCAGCACGCGGCGGGCGCCCGCGTCGCGCGCCACATCGCCCAGCGTGTCGACGGCGTCCGGGCCGAAGTGGATGCGCTGCGCGTAGCCGGTGTGCGTCCAGGTCACTCCCATGTCAGCGCACCACGGTGGCGGCTTGGCCGCCTGCCGACACCAGGCGCAGGCCGCCGTCGACGACGTCGACGACCGTCTGCGAGCAGTAGGCCGGCGCGTACGCCTGCGACCCCGCAGCCACTGTGATGAAGACGTAGTGGGTGACGACCACCGAGTCCTCCGCGATGGCGGCCAGCGTCGATACCACCGAACGCCGCCACGACTGCAGCTCAGGAGGCCACTCGTCCCACGGCGTCGGCAGCAACCCACGCAGCCACGCCATCCGCTCGGCCAGGTCGTTCGTCGGCGACGGCACCTCGCCGACGGCGGCATCCACCCGAGCCCGCACGCCCCACCGTCGTTCCAGCGCGGCGGCCGTCTCCCGCGTCCGCCGCAGCGGGCTGGCGATCACCGGCAACGGCCCCGTCGGCTCCAGCGCCGCCGCCATGGCGTCGGCCTGTTCCCGTCCCCGCTCGCTCAGCCCGGGGTCGGGGTCGTCGCCCCACCCGGCCGCCGCCTCGCCGTGGCGCACGAGGACCAGCCGCGTCACCCCAGGCCCTCGAACAGGCTCGTCTCCGCCGTCCCCGGCGCCGCGCCCCGCAGGACGTACGCCTCCAGGCCCCACACCGCGGCAAAGGCGGGCGGCGGCATGGCCAGGAAGAACGAGGTCTCGGCGATCTGGCTGGCGTGGGCGGCCATGGCTTGGCGCTTCTGGTCGAGGAACTCGGTGACGTCGACGCGCGTGGTGATCATCTCGCCGGGCACGCCCATGTCGAAGTCGTCGGCCGTCTCCATGCCCTCGGGGGTCTGGATACCGAACTCGGCGGCCCGCTCCCACAACGACTTGAAGTAATCGCGGTCGAGCGTCGACTCGTACACCTTCGGCGTGGCCGCCAGCTCGGCGGCCCTGATGCCGACCCGGTGGACTTGGATGTGGTCGGGATGCCCGTAGCCGCCGTTGGCGTCGTACACGGTGAGGACGTCGGCGCGCTCCTCCTCCAACAGCTCGGCCAGCCGGGCCGCCGCTTCCTCGATGTCGGCCTGCCAGAAGCAGTCGACGACGGCGTTGGTCGGCGTGTCCATCATTCCCGAGTCGACGTAGCCGAGGAACTCGTGACGGGCCACGCCGAGCACCTTGCAGGCCTCCGCCAGTTCCTGTTCGCGGCGCTGGGCCAGCGTCTCGCCCGGATCGAGGAAGCCGTCGGCGACCTCACCGTGCTCGCCGCGGGTGGCGCTGACGAGGATCACACGGTGGCCGTCGGCGGCCGCCTTCGCCATGGTGCCCCCCGTGGCGATCGCTTCGTCGTCGGGGTGCGCGTGGAAGCAGACAAGCGTGGCCATGCCCGCATCCTGGCACGGGCCGCACGCTTAGGCGATGGCCCCCGCCTCGCGCAGCTTGACGATCTCGTCCGCAGCGAAGCCCCAGTCGGCCAACGCCTCGTCGGTGTGCGCACCGGGATAGGCCGGGGGCCGGGACACCTCGCCCGGCGTGCGCGAGAAACGCGGTGCAGGCGCGGGTTGCACCACACCCGCCACCTCCACGAAGGTGCCGCGGGCGACGTTGTGCGGGTGCGTCGGCGCTTCCGACAGCGACAGCACCGGCGCGAAGCACACGTCGGTGTGCTCCATCAGCGCGCAACACTCGTCGCGCGTCTTCGTCTTGAACACCTCGGCCACCCGCGCCTTGAGATCGGGCCACGCCGAGGCGTCCATCTGAGCGTCGAAGGCGGCATCGTCGAGCCCGGCCAGCCGGCGCAGCTCGGCGTAGAACTGCGGCTCGATGGACCCGATCGACACGTACCGGCCGTCGGCGCACTCGTAGGTGTCGTAGAAGTGCGCACCGGTGTCGAGCATGTTCGTGCCCCGCTCTTCGGCCCACAGCCCGGTGGCGCGCAAGCCATGGAACATCGTCATGAGCACGGCAGCGCCGTCGACCATGGCGGCGTCGACGACCTGGCCCTGGCCCGAGCGGCGCGCCTCGATCAGGGCGGCGAGCAGCCCGACGACGAGGAACATGGCGCCGCCGCCGAAGTCGCCCACCAGGTTGAGCGGCGGCACCGGCGCCTGGCCCGCCCGCCCGATGGGGTGCAGCGCGCCCGCCAGGGCGATGTAGTTGATGTCGTGGCCTGCGGCCTGGGAGTAAGGCCCGTCCTGGCCCCACCCGGTCATGCGGCCGTAGACCAGCTTGGGGTTGCGGGCGAGGCAGGCATCGGGGCCGACGCCGAGGCGCTCGGTGACACCGGGGCGGAAGCCCTCGATGAGCACGTCGGCCTGCTCCACCAGACGGAGCACGGCCTCGGCGCCGTCGGCGCTCTTGAGGTCGACGCCGATGGAGCGACGGCCGCGGTTGAGGAGGTCCCAACTCGGCCCCGAGGCTCCCGGCCGCACTGCGCCTGCCCGGTCGACGCGTATGACGTCGGCGCCCATGTCGGCGAGCAGCATGGCGGCGAAGGGGCCGGGTCCGATGCCTGCGAGTTCGATGATCTTGATGCCTGAAAGAGGACCGCTCATGGCCGGCGATGGTTGCCGGAAGTTGACTGCGCGGTCAAGAACGGCGGGGCGACTACCGTCCGCCCATGACGGTCTCCGGGGTGCACACCGGCCTGCAGCACACCACCCCCGACGCGCTGGTCGAACTGTGGCGGCGCATCGAGGCCCTCGGCTTCGACTGGATCTCGATCTGGGACCACTTCTACGCCGCCGACATGGGGCGGACCACATCGCTGGAAGCGGTTGCCGCCCACACCGCCCTGGCGTGCACCACCGAGCGCGTGACGTGCGGCGCCCTCGTCTACTGCGCGGGGTTCCGGCACCCCGCGGTGCTGGCCAAGGCGATCACCACCATCGACCACTTCTCCGGCGGCCGCGCGGCCATCGGTCTCGGCGCCGGCTGGTCGCCGATGGAGTACGCCGCGTACGGCATCCCGTTCCCCGGTGCGGGCGAGCGCCTCGACATCCTGGAGGAGTCGGTGACGTGCGTCCGCGGCCTGCTGCGGGACGAGGCGACGACGTTCACAGGGAAGCACTTCGAACTCACCGACGCCCGCAACGACCCGCGGCCGGTGCAACCGGACATCCCCATCTGGATCGGAGGCGGCGGCGAGAAGCGCACGCTGCGCATCGCAGCCCAGCACGCCGACGGGTGGAACGTGCCATTCGTGGCGCCCGAGGAGTTCTCCCGCAAGCGCAACGTGCTCCACCGCCACTGCGAGGACATCGGCCGCGACCCGGCCGGCATCAGGTGCGCAGTCAACGTCGGCGTCGCCTTCGACGACGACGACCTCGCCGCCCAGTTCGGCCACCTGGCGCCGTTCGTCTCCCCCGGTGTCGTCATGGGAGCGGGCGACGAGTTGGCCGAGCGCATCGGGCGCTACGTCGAGGCGGGCGCCGACCAGGTCAACCTGGCGCTGCGGGCGCCCTGGGACCTCGACGCCTTGGAGCGCGCCGCCGACGCCCTCGGCCTGGGGACGTGAGCGACGGCGTCCTGCCGCCCGGGTTCCGCTTCGGCGTCGCCACCTCGGGCTTCCAGATCGAAGGCGGCTACAACAGCCCCGGCGAGCCCGCCAACAACTGGTCGTGGTGGGAGCTGGAGGGGCGGGTCGAGCACTCGGGCATCGCCCTCGACTTCTGGAGGAAGTACGAGCGCCAGCTCGACCGGGCGGTGGCCGCGGGGTGCGACGCCTTCCGCCTCTCGGTGGAGTGGGCTCGGTGCGAGCCGCGCGAGGGCGAGATCGACAGCACAGCGGTCGACAACTACAACGCCATCCTCGACGCCTGTCACGCCCGTGGGCTGCAACCGTTGGTGTCGCTTCACCACTTCTGCCACCCGGCCTGGCTCGGCGTCGACTTCTGGCTCCATCCCGACTCGCCCGAGCGCTTCGCCGAGTGGGTACGCCTGGCCGTCGACCGCTTTGCGGGCCGCTGCCACCACTGGGTGACGATCAACGAGCCCAACGTCTACGCCGTGCAGTCGTACGTGCTCGGCATGTTCCCGCCCGGCCGGCGGCTCAACATGGGCAAGGCCGTGCGGACGCTCGACCACATGCTGGCGGCCCACGTGCTCGCCTACGAGGCGGTCAAGGAGCGCCAGCCCCAGGCGGTCGTGTCGACGAACACCTACCCGATGTCGGTCTACGAGGGCGACCGCCTGCTCGTCGACGTGCTGCTGTCGCGCAGCAAGGGCATCGGCCGCTACGACCTGCGGCCGTGGCTGGTCGAACGCCGACGCGAGTACCACGAGCGCTCGCTGCCGGCGCCCAGCCGGCTCGAGTGGCTCCTGCGCAAGCGCATCAACAGCGCGGTACCGATGGAGCAGGCGCTGCCCCGAGCCGTGGCGGCCGTCTACGACAGCGCGTGCGACCGCACGCTCGACGTCGTCCAGCTCGACTACTACGACCCGGTGGTCAACAACCACGTCAGGGTGCCGCCCCCGAAGCTGTGGGACGACAAGGTGTGGCCCGAGGGGCTCGCCCGCTACGTCGAGCTCAACCACGAGCCGGGGCTTGATGTGTGGATCGTGGAGAACGGGCTGTGCAACCGCGTGAAGGGATCGCTGTCGTACACGCGGCAGGACGGGTGGACGCGGCCCCGGTACCTGAAGGCCAATCTGCGGGCGATGGTGGCGGCCATCGATGCCGGGATGCCGGTCGGCGCCTACTACCACTGGACGTTGGCCGACAACTACGAGTGGGGCAGCTACGAGCCGCGCTTCGGGCTCTACGGCGTGACCCGCGATCCCGCGGGCGGCGGCGTGGAATGGAGCGACCTCGATTCGCTGGGCGACGACAGCGCGGGCGCCTACCGCCGGATCATCGAGGGGCTGCGGGCGGGCGACCGCTCCGTCCTGGCCTGAACCCCGCCGTTACCGGGCGAGGCGGGCGACGGCGGCGGGGGTGCGCACGCCCCACCAGAACAGGTCCTTGCCATCCACGAGCTCGACCGGCGCCACGGCCGACAGCTCGGCCACGTGGCGCTCGCCGAACGGGTACGGCTCGGTGGGCGCCAACACGACGTCTGCGTCGCGGGCGGCCGCCTCCTCCAGCGTCAGCGTCGGATAGCGCTCGGGATCGTCGGCGAACACGTTGTCCATGCCGACGAGCGCGAGGAGCGACGAGCCGTAGGTGTTGGCGTTGAGCGTCATCCACGGCCGCCGCCAGATCGGCACGAACGCCCGCCGCTGCACCGGGCGCGGCGGCGGCAACTCCCACGGCTCGAAGCGGGCGCCCACGCGGGCGGCAAGGTCGGCGAGCGCGGGCGCCACGTCGTGCACGGTGCGTACCACGACCACGTGCACGTCGAGCCCGGCCGCCACCAGTGCATCGGCGTCCTCCCGCCGGTTCTCCTCGTCGTTGACGACCACGAGGTCGGGAGCGAGCTCGACCACGGCGGCGACATCGGGGTCTTTGGTCCCGCCCACGTGGCGGAGCGACGGCTGCTCGCAGAAGCGGGTGCACGCCACCGGCTCGATGCCCCACGCCAGGAGCGACTCGGTCACCGACGGCACGAGGCTGACGATCCTCACAGGCGGTCGAGCAACTGTGTCTTCTTGACCTCGAACTCCGCCTGGGTGATCACGCCGCGGCGGCGCAGCTCGTCGAGCTTCTCCAACTGCTCGGGGATCGTCGGCTCGCGCTCGGCCTGGAGGCGACGGAGGTCACGAGCCTGGGCCCGCTCGATCTCGCGGTAGATCGTGTGCTGCACCACGAAGGGGCGGCGGACGTCGGTGAAGTGGTGCCTGCCCCGCTCACCGCCCGACTCGATCACCAGGCCGCCCGAACCCATGATCCGCTCGAACAGGCTCTGCTCGACCGCGATGTCGTTCAGGCGTTCCAGCGGAATCTCGCGACCCGACGTGCGCAGCACACCGGCCCGGTGGACCAGGCGGTCGGTGGTGACCACGAAGTCGGTGGTGACCCAGCGCAGGTAGCGCAGGAGGAGCCACGCCAGCGCCGCCAGCAGCACGACGACCGCGGCGTAGGTAGGCGCTTCGTGGTCGATGCGGTTGGCGACGACGAGGACGAGGGCCGCAGCGAGCACGACGGACAGCGCGGGCTTGACGAACACCCGCCAGTGGGGCCGCAGGTCGAGGATCACGTCCTCGCCCTCGTTGAGCAGCTTGCGGGGGAACGGCATCGGCGGCGAATGCTACGTCTGCTCGATCGGCGTTAGCGGTACACCTTGCGCTTGAACACGGCGTCCGACGACGTCACCCGGTCGAGGAACAGCAGGCCGTCGAGGTGATCGAGCTCGTGCAGGAAGGCGCGGGCCTCGAAGGCGTCGACTTGGAGCACGCGGTCGTCGCCCTCCGGGGTGATGCCGCGCACCACGAGGCGGGTCGCCCGGGGCACGTCGCCCGTGAGGTCGGGCACGCTCATGCACCCCTCGCGGGCGACGACCGGCCCGTGGGCCAGCAGGATCTCGGGGTTGAACAGCACGAGCTCGCCGTGGCACGAGCGGGCCTTCTTGTGCCCGGTGACGTCGACGGCGAAGGCCCGGAGGCTCACCCCGATCTGCGGCGCGGCCAGACCGACGCAGGCGGGCGACACGCGCATGGTGTCGAGCAGGTCCTGGGCCAGCGCCCGTGCCGCGTCGTCGATCCGGTCGACCGCCTTGGCCGGCTGCTTGAGGACCGGCTCGGGCAGCCGCAGGACCGGGCGGACGGCCATGTCAGAGGATGTCGGCCTCGGACGGATGCATGGCGCACTCGACGCCCAGCTCGCGGCCGAGCTCGTTGAGGCGGTCGTTGACGGAGGCGGCGTCGAGGCCGTCGGGCAGCGTGGCGTCGATAAGCATGGCGTAGACGGGGCGGTCGACGTCGCCGATCACGCGGGTGGTGAGGTCGGTGATGTTCACCCCCGTCTCGGCCAACAGCCGGGTGACCTCGTGGACGATCCCCGGACGGTCGGCGCCGTACACCGAGACGGTCCACTCGTCGCCCTCGGGCGAGGTCGGCACGTCGTCGTCGATGGCGCGGACGGCCAGGACGAGGTCGAAGTCGGCCGCGGGGCCGGCCAGCGCCTGCTCCAGGCGGTCGGCGTCGAGGTCGGCGGGGCCTGCGACCACCAGCATCATGGCGAAGTGACCCCGCAGGATCGACATCGAGGAGTCCTCGATGTTGCAGCCGGTGTCGACCAGCACGCCGGTGACGGCTGCCACGATCCCCGGCCGGTCGGCCCCCACCGCGCTCACCGCAAAATGCGCCATGCCGGCGGACCGTAGCCGTTCTGGCAGCCGTTTCCCGGCGCCGGCGCCGGCGCCGGCTGCCAGAACCGGGCGCGGGCGTCCGGGTCAGGCCCAGCCGAGCTCGTCGAGGCGGGCGTCGTCGATGCCGAAGTGGTGGGCGACCTCGTGCACCACCGTGATGCGCACCTGCTCGACCACCTCGTCCTCGGTGCGGCACGAGGCGCAGATCCCCCGACGGAAGATCGTGATGCGGTCGGGGGCGGCGAACCCGTAGGCCCCGTACGTCGTGCGCTCGGTCAGCGGGATGCCCTGGTACAGCCCGAACAGCCCGGCGGGCGGCGACTCGTCGTCGACCACCACGGCGACGTTGTCCATGAGGCGGGACAGCTCCTCGGGGATCGAGTCGAGCGCCTCCCCCACCAGCTCGGCGAACCGAGCGGGCGCCACGTCGACCATCAACCCAGCTTGCCGGCGATGCTCCCTGCCGACCGCAGCGCCGTGCCGTCGGCGCCCGCCGCCGTGTAGTGGTGGGTGGGGCGCTGCTCGGCCTCGGCCAGCAGGTCGCGCAGCAACTGCGGGAACGGGAGCTCCCACAGGTACTTGGCCAGCGAGCCGGGGATGGTGTTGATCTCGTTGACGTAGAGCGCGTCGCCGTCGACCAGGAAGTCGAGACGGGCGACGCCCCGCACGCCCGCCAGCTCGGCCACCTGGGCGCCGATGTCGCGGACCTGCTTCTCCATGGCGTCGGGGAGCTGGGCCGGGAGCTCGCGCGGGGCCGACGCCATGCCGCCCTCGCCGCCCGCCGCCAGGTACTTGTCGGCGAAGCCGAGGATGGCGCCGCCGGTCGAGCGCACCGGCTTCTCGATCAGCGACAGCTCGACGACCGGCCACGTGCGGATGCCGACGTTGAGGTCGTAGGCGTCGGGCCGATAGGGCTCCACCACGTAGCCGTTGCGCAGGTGGGGCGACGTGCGGGCCAGGGCGGCGAGGGTGTCGGCGTCTTCCACCACCTCGATGCCGATGGACGAGCCGCCGAAGCGCGGCTTGACGATCCACGGGCCGCGGAAGTCCGGCACGCCGGCCGTGCGGGGCAGCGACGGGAGACCGGCCGCCGTCATTACGTTGCCGAACGCCAGCTTGTCCATGCCCAGCGCGGCGCCCGCCAGCGTCGGCCCCGTGTAGCGGATACCGGCAAGGTCGAAGGCGGCCTGCAGCGTGCCGTCCTCGCCCGGGCCGCCGTGGCAGCAGTTGACGACGGCGGCGATGTCGAGCGAGCGCTTCTTGCCCACCAACCCCTCCCCGGCCACCAGCCGGAGCGGCGGCGCCTTGCGGGGTGGGCCGTCGAGGAAGTCGCGGCCTTCGGCGGCCGGGTCGACCTCGAAGAAGTCGCCCGTCTTGGCCCAGTACACCGCGGTCACCGCGCCCAGGGCGCGCGCCGCCTGCAACCCGGTGAGGATGCTCACGTCGTGCTCGGGCGAGGGCCCCCCGAAGATCACGGCTGGGTTGGGCACGGGCGCTCCTACGGGAAGTGGTCGGGCAGGTCGTTCTCGTAGAGGACGGCGTCGCCCTCGCCCAGGTGCTCCCGTACCCAGGCCACGGCGTCGTCGCGTGTCTCCACCACGAGCACCTCAGCCTGCCCGCCCGCGGTCCCCGCCAGCAACGCCGCCCGGTTGGTGTGGCCGACGACGACGAAGTGCGTGCACTGCCGGGACGCCGCTGTGGCGAAGCGTGTGTTCTCGTCGGCCTGGCGCGGCCCCAGCTCCACCATGCCGGGCGTGACGACCACCTGCTTGTGGCCGGGTTGCGCCACCCGCGCCAACGCCTCCAGCGCGGCGGCGGCGCCGGCCGGGTTGGCGTTGTAGGTGTCGTCCACGATGGTGAAGCCGGTGCCGCCCGTGCTGGTGGTCAGCCGGTGCTCGGCTGCCGGGAGGTCGGCCAGGCGGGCGGCGATGACGTCGACGGGGACACCGAGCTCCAGCGCCACGGCCACCGCGCAGGCCACGTTGGTGGGCTGGGCGCCGGGCACGCCCGGGCCGATGCCCTCGCCGTCGACCGTCGGGATGCCGTCCGGGGCCGAGCAGCGCACGACCCGCTTGCCCGTCGCCTCCACCCGGTCCGCCAACGCGGCCAGCCGCCGGTCGTCCACGTTCAGGACGGCAACGTTGGCGGGCTCGAGGATCTCCGACTTCGCCTCGACGATCGCCTCTTCGGTCTTCATGCGTTCGAGGTGAACGGGGCCGATGGCCGTGATCACGGCGATGTCGGGCGGGACGAACCGGCACAGCTCGGCGATCTCCCCCGTGCCGTACGTCCCCATCTCGGCCACGAACACCTCGGTGCCCAGCGCCAGGTGCTCGTTGACGGCTCGGGCCAGCCCGGCCCGGTTGTTGAAGCTGCGCGGCGTGGGGACGACCGCCTTGGTGCCCGCGACGAGGTGGGCCACGTAGCCCTTGGTCGTGGTCTTGCCGTACGACCCGGTGATGCCGACGACGGTGGGCCGCACCTGCTTCAGGCGGATCGACGCCTGGTGCACGAAGGGCTGGGCCAGGCGGTCCTCGATCGGCCTGGTGACCGCCAGCGCAGCGTCGACGAGGACAGGGACGGCGACGGCGCCGAGGACGGCGAAGGGGACCACGGGGCCGAGCGCCCAGCCGAGGAGGACGAGCAGCACTTGCAGGCCCGCCCACACGCCGGCCAGCGTGCGGAGCCGGCGAGTCCAGGCCAGCGGCGCCGTCCGCCCCTGGACCGACAGGCCGAAGGGGCCGGTGGCCACGGCGAGGCTGCCGATGATCCCGGCCAGCGGGGCCCGCCCCGACAGCACGATGCCGAGGAGGCCGGCCACGGCGAGCAGGCGGTTGGCGCCGAACTGCCACCACCGCACCGCGAAGCGGCTGACCGAGCCGGGCAGGTAGTGCTCGCGCTGGGCGACGCGCAGCCAGCGCAGGCCGCCGGCGCCGGCCGAGGCGAGCGCGACGAGCACGGCAAACAGCTTCACAACGCACCCACCTTCCGTCCCGAGTACATAGCGTTCGGATTCCGCACGCTATGTACTCGGGAGCGCGCGGGTGATGGCGGCACGGAGCTCGTCGGGGGCGGCGGTGGGGACGAGGTGCCCCACGTCGGGCAGCAGGGTGAGGCGGGCGTCGGCGATGACCTCGACGGCAGCGTGGGCCACCGATACG
>JAHWLA010000040.1 GCA_019347595.1 Actinomycetota bacterium | reverse complement strand
GCCCTTCCTCGTGCTCGCCACCCAGAACCCCATCGAGAGCGAGGGCGTGTACCCGCTGCCCGAGGCCCAGCGCGACCGGTTCCTGATGAAGGTGCTCGTCGACTACCCCAATGCCCGTGAGGAGACCGAGATCGTCCGGCGCATGAGCGTCGAGCGGCCCACCGCCAAAGCCGTGCTCGACCCCGCTCGCCTGGTGAAGATCCAGGGCGAGGCGGACACGATCTTCGTGCACGACGCCGTGGTCGACTACGCCGTGCGGCTGGTGCTCGCCACCCGGGCGCCGGCCGAGCACAACCTGGCCGACGTCGCCCCGCATGTGGCGTTGGGTGCGAGTCCCCGTGCGACCCTCGGTCTGGTGGCTGCGGGTCGGGCGTTGGCCTTGCTGCGGGGACGCGACCACGTGCTGCCGCAGGATGTCTACGACGTGGCTCGCGACGTGCTGCGCCACCGCTTGCTCCTGTCCTACGAGGCGCTGGCCGACGGCGTGGACGCCGAGCAGATCGTCGAGCGGGTGGTCCGCACGGTGACCGCCCCCCGTATCGCTCCCCAGCAGAGCGGCGACGCCGCTGCCGCGTCTTGATCGGTGGCGCGGCGGCGGCTCGCCGTGAGGCGACGATCCGCCGTCTGGAGCTGGCGGTGACCCGCAAGCTCGACGGGCTGTTGCAGGGGGACCACCAGGGGCTCGTGCCGGGCGGCGGGAGCGAGCCGGGTGACGGCCGCTTGTACGCGCCGGGCGACGACGTCCGCCGCATGGACTGGAACCTCACCGCCCGCGCCGCCGCGCCCCACGTGCGCGACACCATCGCCGACCGCGAGCTGGAGACGTGGTTGGTGGTCGACGGGTCGGCCAGCCTCGACTTCGGCACGGCCGACTGCGAGAAGCGCGACCTGGCGCTGGCCGCCGTGGCCGCCTTCGGCTTCCTCACCGCCCAGTCGGGCAACCGGGTGGGGGCGATGGTGTTCGGCCCTGAGGGTGCGACGGTGCGGCCGCCGCGCTCCGGGCGCAACGCCGTGCTGGCGCTGCTCCACTTGCTGGACGGGCGCGACCGTGTGCCCTCGGGTGAGGTGTCCTTGGCCGACATGCTGCGCCGGGCCCGGACGACGGCCCGTCGTCGTGGCCTGGTTGTGGTGGTGTCCGACTTCATCGACTCGGGCGACTGGCCGCGCCACTTGCGGGCGTTGGCGACGCGGCACCAGGTCGTCGCGTGCGAGGTGCGCGACCCGCGCGAGGACTCGCTTCCGGCCGTGGGCCTGTTGACGCTGGTCGACCCGGAGACGGGACGGCTTTTGGAGGTGCCCACCGGTCGCCGGGTGCGCGAGCGGTTCGAGGCGGCCGCCGCCGCCCGGCGCGACGAGACCCGGCGGGCGATACGAGGTGCGGGCGCCGCCCACCTCGTGTTGTCGACCGACCGTGATTGGCTGCTCGACGTGGTGCGGTTTGTGGCGGCCCGGAGGAAGCGGTGACGTTCCTGGCCCCCGGCCGGCTCTGGCTGCTGGTGCTGGTTGCCGGGTTGGCGGTTGCGTACGTGGTGCTGCAGCGTCGGCGGCGCCACTACGCCGTGCGCTTCACCAACCTCGACTTGCTGGCGTCGGTAGCGCCCAGGCGACCGGGGTGGCGTCGGCATGTGCCCGCGGCCGCCATCGCGCTGGCGCTCGGCGTGCTCGTCGTCGCCGTGGCGCGGCCGGCGCGTGACGAGCGGGTGGCGTCGGAGGAAGCCACCGTGATGCTGGTCGTCGACGTGTCGGCCTCCATGCGGGCAAGCGACGTGCAGCCGTCGCGCATGCAGGCGGCCGTCGAGGCGGCCACCGGCTTCGTCGACGACCTGCCCGAGCGGCTGCGGGTGGGACTGGTGGCCTTCGACACGTCGGCCCGCGTCGTCGCCACGCCGACCGTCGACCACGAAGCCGTGGCCGAGGGCTTGGCCCGGCTGCGGCCCGGCACGGGGACGGCGGCGGGGGAGGGGATCGTCACCGCGCTCGACCAGTTGGCGGGCGGCGGCGAGGCGGGCGCCATCGTGCTGCTGTCCGACGGCGTGACGACGGTGGGGCGCAGCGTGGCCGACGCAGTGGCGGCTGCCCGCGAGCAGTCGGTGCCCGTGACGACGATTGCCTTCGGGACCGACGCCGGGACAGTGATCGTGGCCGGGCGCATCATCCCCGTGCCCGCCGACCCGGCGACCATGGAGGCGGTGGCCGAGGCGACGGGCGGCCAGTTCTTCACCGCCGCGACCGGCGATCAGCTCCGCTCGGTGTACGAGGACATCGGCACGCGGATCGCCTACACGCTGGAGCAGCGGGAGGTCGGCGCCACGTTCGTGGTGGTGGCGCTGGTGCTCTTGTTCGCCGCACTGGCCGCGTCGTTGGTGTGGACCGGCCGCCTCCTCTGACCCACGCTCACTCCCGAGTACATAGCGTGCGGAATCCGCACGCTATGTACTCGGGACGTGAGGCGGCCTCAGAAGAACGAGGTGTCGACGGGCTCGCCCGCCAGCACGGCGCCCAACGTCCGGTACCCCTCGGTTGTCGACGCCTGGTGCTGCGTCACGACGTGCACGTCGCGCAGCCGACGCTGCAACGACGACGACTCGTACAGCGAGGCGCTGCCCGCCAGCGTGTGGGCGGCGTCGACAACCTTGACGCACTCGCCGGTCACGAAGGCCCCGCCCAGTCGCGGCTGCATGCGGTCGAAGGGCGGCCACTCCGCACCGGCTACAGCTCGATCCCAGCAGGCCTGCGCCTCGGACAGCAGGAACGACCGAGCCGCCTGGAAGCGCAGATAGGCGTCGCCGAAGCAGTGCTGGAACACCGGGTCCTCGGCCAGTCGCACCTTCGGGTTCATGGCGGGCCGCTTGGTGGGCGCCAGGGCGGCCAGGTCGTCGAGCGCGCCCTGGGCGATGCCGAGCGACACCGCCGCCACCTGCGGGCCGACCGCCGCGCGGATGGGGATGCGGTTGGCGGGCCAGTCGACCGAGGGCGCCGCCCCGAGCATGGGGAAGCAGTTCTCGTCGCTGACGAAGCAGTCGACTTCGAAGTCCGCGCTCGCCGTCCCCCGCATGCCGAGCACATGCCAGGTGTCGAGCACGGTGGCCGCCTCGACCGGCATGAGCGCCATTCGCATCTCCGGCCCGCCGTCGGGCCCGAGCCGGGGCTGTCCGCCTTCGGACACGAGGCAGTGCCCGACCACCCATGTGGCGTGGGGGATCCCGCTGGCGAAGGGCCACGACCCCCGGACCTGGTACCCGCCGTCGACGACTTCGGCGACGCCCTTGGGCGCCACTGCGCCGGCGAGCAGCACTGTCGGCCCCTCGGCGTAGATCTCGTCGAACTTCTGCTTCGACATGTACGCGAAGAACAACGGTCCCTGCGAGGCGATCATCACTGTCCACCCCACGGCGCCGTCGGCCCGCGACAGCTCGGCCAGCACCTCCATGACGTCGGGAGTGGAGAGCTCCAGCCCGCCGTAGGCCCGGGGAAGCTGCATGCGGTAGCAGCCGGCGTCGACCAGGTCGGCCAGGAGGTCCGAAGGCATGCGACCGGCCTTCTCGATCTCCTCCGATCGCTTGGCGATCAACGGCGTCAGGTCGCGCACTGCGTCGAGTACCGGTGCCCCGCTCACTGGGCCGCCCCTTTCGTCCCGTTCCCGGAAGATACACCGTGACCTTGTGGGCGGCTCGGGACGTCCGCGGCGTGGGCCTGGCTGTCGGCGAGAACGACGGGCCGGTACCGCAACTCGGCCGGCGCCTCGACGGTGAATGGCAGACCGAGCAGGCCGATCGCCCCATTCTCGTCGCCACGAGGACCGAACCTGTCCGCGTTCGGCCTACGGTCACGGCATGGCCACGGCACTGCACTGGAAGCACGAGTCGATCGAGCAGCTCGACTGGCACTGGTCGACCCACGTCCGGCCCCGCCTCGACGGGCTCACCGACGACGAGTACCTCTGGGAGCCGGTCCCCGGGTGCTGGAGCATCCGCCCCCGCTCCGAGGCGGTCGGCCGCCAGGCGGCCGGCGCGGGCGACACGGTGGCCGACTACGAATTTCCCGAGCCCACCCCGGCGCCGTTCACCACCATCGCCTGGCGCATGGGCCACATCGCCGTCGGCGTCTTCGGCATGCGCGCCTCCAACCACTTCGGCGACGGGTCCGTGACGTACCAGTCGACCGACTGGCCGCTCACCGCCGAGGGCGGCTTGCGCCTGCTGGACGAGAGCTATCGGGCGTGGATGGACGGCATCAAGGAGCTGGACGACGAAGGCATGGCGCGGCCCTGCGGACCGGCGGAAGGACCCTTCGCCGACTACCCCTTCGCCGCGCTCGTCCTCCATATCAACCGGGAGGCGATCCACCATGCGGCAGAGACGTTGCTTCTGCGCGACTTGTACCGTTTGCGGCGTTAGGTCGCCAAGGACCACCGTTCTGGCCCGGGAATCCCGCAACATGTTGCGGGATTCCCGGACCAGAACGCGGGGTTGGGAGCTAGAGGATGACGGGTTCCTCGCGGCGTCACCACCGTGTCGGGCCGGAAGTCGCGCAGCAGCCCGGCCACCGTGTCGGTCAGCTCCTCAGGCGGGGAGGTCGGCCAGTGTGCCGTCGTGGAAGTGGAGGCAGCGGGCGTGCTGCACGCCGAGCACGGCCATGGCTGCCTCCAGCTCCTCGGCCCGCACCTCGCCCTGCGTGGCGCCGGGTGGCGGGCCCGGCGTCACGGATGCGCCCCGCCTGGCCGGTGGTGGCCGGACCACCATGGCCTCGGCCCCCTCGGCCTCTCGGCCCCGTAGCGAGCCAGCGAGCCGCCCGCGCAGAAGACCTCGTCGTCCGGGTGGGCGAAGACGCCGAGCAGCCGCCGCGTCGCCACCACTACTTGAACTGGAACAGCGCTGTGTGTGTCGACCCGTCGTCGAGGCTCAGCATGAACTTCCGACATGTCTCGGCGAAGGTCTTGGCCGTCTTCCACGTGTAGACGAACTGCTGCGCGGTGGCGTCCCACTTGAGGCCCGCGGCCGAGGTCGCCTCCAAGAGGTCGGGCTGGATGACGGCCCCTGGTTCACTCGGGCAGGCGACGGCGTCCGACGTCGTGGCCGTGACCACGCCCGTGTCCGTCACCAGCCCCTGCGAGTCCTTGACCCGGAACTTCATGGGGACCGACGACCCCGCCTGGGCCAGGTTCCACATGCCGTTCTCGACCGGCTCGAAGAAGCCCTCGAACAGGTAGCCGCCCACGTAGTTCACCGTGTGGACCGTCACGTTGCCCGCGTTGTCGACGGCCTCCACCCGGAATTGGTGGTTGCCCGCTGTCTTGTCGAGTGTGACGGGGCCGAGGGCCGTGCAGCTCGCCACCCCGGTGCCGACGTCGGCGCAGGAGAACGAGGCCTCGACGGTCGAGGTCACACGCTGCCCCTCGGTCGGTGTGGTGACGGCGACGGTCGGGGCGACGTCGTCGACGGCGACGAACGTGCGCCCTGTGGACCCGTCCGAGCCGCGCAGCTCCACGGTGTGGAGGCCCGTCCCGGTGATGGGCAGGCCGGAGCCGACGGGCTGGTAGGCGCCGCCGTCGAGCGAAGCCTCGAACACCACGTTCTGGCCACCCGTGACCGTGACCGTCGGTGTGGCGCGGTACCAGCCGTTGGTCCCGAGCGGGCCCGACACTGTGATCGACAGGCCCGACGGGGCGGGCGGCGTTGTCGGCTCGTAGTCGAGCCCCTTGGCCCGGGTGGTGCCCACCTGGCCGTCGCGGACCGCTTGGACGAAGTACTCGGCCACGCCGGCGCCTGTGATGATCGCCGACCACGATGTCGCACCGCCTGTTGTCGACGCGGGGATCGCGGTCATCTCCGCTGTCCGCCATGTGGCCGAGTCGCTTGTGCGGTAGAGGACGACCACGTACTCGGAGTCGAGGGTCTTCACCTGGAACACGGTGTCGTCCCCGATGGTCGTGGCCTCGACGTCGGCGAACGACGGGCGCGGCCCTGTCAGGTCGGTGGGGTAGAGCACCTTGCCTGTGATGCGATCGAAGTTCACCTGCGTGCCCGACCCCGGCGCGTCGCCCGACCGGAACTGCGACGGGTAGAGGAGGGCGCCGCCCTGCGGGGTGGTGCCCGAGATCGGCACCGGGAACACCGAGTCCTGCGAGCCCGGTGTGGCGAAGGCGGAACGGTCGGACACCGGTGTCGAGAACACGGGCTCGGCCTCGACCACGGTGGCACCCGATATCAGCCCGGTGATCAGCACGTCGCCCTGGACGGTGCCGGCCGGGGTGGGGGGCAGTGTGATCGGGACAGTCGGGGCGATGGGCCGGTCGTGCACCGCTGTGGGGGCAAAGCCGTTGGCGGTGTAGTACGTGCCCCGGTCGGTGTGGTGCGCTGTCAGGTTGATGGCCTTGTCGAACTCGGCCGCCTGTACGTCGAGTGTGGGGTCGACCGGCAATGCCGCCCCGCCCGGTGTGGCGCCTGTCGCCGGCAGCTCGGCGCCGCCGGACCCGACCTTGGCGAACGGGAAGCCGTAGAACGTGGCCTCGGCCACGACCTTGGCGTCGTACACGCCGAGGGTGCCTTCCTGTGTATAGGCCTTGCGCGTCTCGCGCACCGCCTGGCCCACGGTCATGGTGCCGTCGAGGCGCTGGGTGAACAGCTCGATGAAGCGCTCGCCGTACCCCACCACCTCGGTGTCGCCGTAGCCGAAGCCGGTGTTGGCGAGGAACCCGATGGCGCGCTTGTCACGAGCGAGGGCCTGGGCGAAGTCGAGCAGGCGGGCTTCGTCGGCCGGTGTTTCGGCCGTCGCCACCCACGCCCGGCCGGGCACGTTGAGGCCCGCCTGGCATCCCACGGTGAACAGCAGGGCGCCGAGGTCGAGGCCGCTTGTGGCCAGGTCCTGGCTGGAGAACAGGTCGGGGTTGGTGCTCAGCGAGGAGTTGCCCTGGGCGGGCAGCGAGTCGCTGTGGTCGTAGTGGGCGTTGATCGACGCGACCGTCGGTGTGGCCGCATCGAGGAGGGCGGTGAGCTCGCTCGCCGTCCACGTCTCGTTGTTGAGCGGGCTCACTGTCACGCCCTTGGCCGTGAGGTCGGCGGCCACGGCGTCGGCCAGGTCGCCGATGAAGTCGTAGCCGGTTGTCACCGCACGCGACATGTCGACGTAGGGCTTTGTCTCGTACTGCTGGATGGCGCCCATGATCTCTGTGGGGGTCTCCACCAGGCGGCCGCCGGCCAGGTCGGCGCCGTCGACGAGCTGGCCGGTGAGGAACGGTGTGGTGTTGCGGTCGGTGTAGCCGTTGTCGGTCAGCACCATGCCGTAGGCGTAGGCGGCGGAGATGGCGTTGTCACCGCCCGGGAACACGACGCTGTCGTAGTAGTCGCGCTGGTTGGACAGCACGGTGTCGTCGAGCGTCCGTGTGAACGGGATGATGTCGTCGTCGCCCACGGCCACCAGGTACTGCACCTGCGGGAAGGCTGTGAGGTAGCTGTCGCTCACCACGTTGATGGCCCGGCTGACGTCGTTGGCCGCCTCGGGCGAGCAGCGGTCGGCGTCCCATGTGGCGTAGGCCTGGGCCACTGTGGCGTCGCCGTCGACGGGGAGGACGATGCCCTTGACCTCGTCGCGGGCCCCCAGCGTGTCCAGGGCTGTGACCATCTCGTTGGTCGCGGTGGCGCCGAAGGCGTCGCCCATGCGCTTCTGGTTGACGAGGAAGATCGTCTTGGCGTCGGCGGGCAGTGTGGCCTTCGACGGCAGTTGGCCTGCTGTGCCGCCGCTGCCGAGGCTGAAGCCCGCCGCGCATGTCAGCTCCGGCGGCGGGTCGAGGCGCACCTGGAGCAGGTAGGGCGACGGGCTGTTGGTGCCGAGGTGGTGGCCGACGGTGATTGTGTACGGCTGGCTCGTCTCCTCGCGGACGATGGTGGAGACGATCTCGGTCTCCACGCCCCGGTTGTCGGACGCGCTCAGCGGCGTCGAGCGCATGGGCGTGTCCTGGAGCGTCTCCGGCGTCGGCACCTCGTCGTAGCCGAGGTCCTCGACCGGGAGCTGGCGCAGCGCTGTGATGGGTGCGCCGGGACGGAGCGCTGTGGCGCGCGGGCCGTCGAGGAACAGGTCGAAGTCGGTCGGGAGGTGGCTGAGGACCGCGGTGATGCGGGTGCCCTCGACCATCGGTGTGGGGAGTGTGTAGACGTCGACGTCGGAGCCGTCGGCGATGTGCGAGAGGTACATGGTGTCCGGTGTGATCGCCGTGGCGGTGGCCTGCGTGCCGTTGGGTTCGAAGGCGTCGCCGACCGCGAAGGGCGCCGTGTTGGGCACTGTCACGTTGCCGTCGCCGGTGTGCATGGTGACCGTCGACGTCTTGGTGCCGAGCTCGACGCCGGGGCGGACCAGGAACGACAGCCGCACGTGCTGTGTGCTCGGCGCGGCCGACTGGCAGTTGGCGTCGATCACCCAGCCGAGCGTGTTGGTGGGGGAGGCGATGGCACGCAGCGTTACCTCGCTGTCGACACCGCCGATGTCGCCGAATGCGATCGGGTCGTCCCGCGGCACCTCCTCGTCGCTGCCGATCTGCTGCGTGCTCGAGCCGGGGATGTAGGCGAAGCCCCTGGGCAGTGTGACGCTGAGGCCGAGGGTGTCGGTGGCGTAGCACTCCACGTCGGCGTCGGCCGTGTAGCGCACGGTCGGTGTGCCGTCGTCGGTGGCGAGCCCTGTGGCATCAAGGATCGACGGCAGCGGGATGCCGTCGTAGAGCAGGTTGGCCGGGTCGACGGCGGCGCGGACCAAGTCCTCGAAGGTGAGCTGCGCCCGCACCCCGGCCAGGTCGGCGTCGGCGAGCAGCAGGCGCAGCTCGGCCGGGTCGTGGATCGTTGTCGCGCTCGGGCTCAGCGCGGCCACGGCGTCGGCCAGCGTTGTGGTCGAACCGCATGTGATGGCTTCGCAGTTGACGACCTGCGGGATGAGGTCGGTGGTGATGTCGCCGAGGATGTTGCGCTCGACGTCGAGCGCGGCCACGTCGTAGAAGGCGATGGGGGCGGCTGTCAGGTCGGCCTCCGCCAGTGTGAGCCCGGGCAGGAACCACAGGCGGTCGAGCGGCGCGCCCGCCACGTCGAGGTCGAAGAGGCTGGACGTGGCCTCGTCGATGCCCGCGCTCGCGCAGGAGAACCCTGCGAAGCCGAGCGTCCCGCACCAGTCGGCTGTGGCGGACAGCGCGTCGAGGCTGGGCCCGGCGAACAGGAAGCCCTGCAGGCTCGTGCTTCGCATCGGCGTGGACGCCAGGTCGATGTCGTTGAGTGTGAGGCCGGCCACCTTGGCGGGCGCCGGTTCAATGGCGAGCACCTGCTGGAGGGTGACCGCGTTGAGCGACACGCCGTCGTAGATCGTGTCGTCGAGGATTGTCTCCCAGCCGCCTTCCACGAACAGCGGCACTGTCGACAGCGGCATGGGGGGCAGCGCCGTCGAGCGCATGGGCGTGGACCGCATCGGCAGCGTCTTCAGCGGCGTCGAGCGCATGGGCGTCGACCGCATCGGCGTGGAACGCATGGGCGTCGACCGCATGGGCGTGGAGCGCATCGGGGTCGACCGCATGGGGGCGGATTCCGGGCCGCCGGTGAACAGGGGCAACGCGCCCACGTCGAGGGTCGCGAGATCGATGTCGGAGATGCCCGCCGGGCCTCCCGCCGCACTCGTGGCCAGGGTGACGTTGGTGGCCGGCGGCGGCGGATGGACATCGTCGCCGTGGTCGGCCGATGCCCCCCTCATGCCGCCGCCGAACGATGCCGCCGTGAGCGCCGTCGCCAACGCGATGCGCCGTCCGGCGCGTCCCCAGGTAGCCATGTCGAACTCCGTCCCTCCGCCCCGCCCAGCTCACGGCAGCGGACCCCAGTCGCGAACACGCAGCGTGTTCGTTTTCCAGCTTGCCACCTCGACACCCTGGGTGGCGAGCGATAGAAACGGATTCGTGGCAGACGCTCCGTATGCCTGCTACCTGCCCGTATGTCATGCGGCCTGGCTGGGCGCCGACGCAGGCGGCCCGCAGGGGCGTGTGGTGGACGCCACCCTCGTGTTCTCCGACGTGTCGGGTTTCACCCCGCTGACCGAGCGGTTGTCGCGCCTGGGACGCGTGGGCGCCGAGCGGCTGACCGACGTGCTCAACCAGATCATGGGCGGGCTGCTCGACGTGGCGGACGGCTACGGCGGCGACCTGCTCAAGTTCGGGGGCGACGCCCTGCTGTTGCAGTTCGAGGGGCCCGACCATGCCGGCCGTGCGGTGGAAGCGGCCCACGCCATGCAGCGCGCGCTGCGCCCGTTCCGCCGGTTGCGCACCGATGCGGGCACCGTGTCGCTGCGTATGTCGGTCGGGGTGGTGTCGGGGCCCGTGGTGCAGGTGCTCGTCGGTGGCCGCCATCGCGAGCTGCTCGTGGTGGGGCGCACGGTCGACGAGGTGACGGCGCTGGAGTCGGCGGCGTCGCCCGACGAGGTGCTGGTAGGTGTCGTCGACGGGTCGGGTTTTGCGCTCGATGCGCCGGCCCCGTCGCCGGGAGCGGGGGTCGATATCGCCCTCGGCGTGCCCGTCGCCTTGCGCTCGTACCTCGAGGGCGGCCGGGAGGACGGCGAGCACCGAGTGGTGGCGCTGTCGTTCCTGGAGGCGGACGGGACCTCTTCGTTGTTGGCGAGCGCCGGTGTGTCGGCGGTGGCGACGGCGGTCGACGGCGTGGTGCGGGCCGTGCAGGCCGCGTGCGAGCGCCACGGCGTCGCCTTCCTGGCCACCGACCTGGCCCGCGACGGCGTCCGCATCCTGCTGTGCGCGGGGGCGCCCACGGCCTCACCTGAGGACGACGACCGCGTGTTGCAGGTGCTGTTGGACGTGATCGACGAGTGCGCCTCCTCGCCGCTGTCGGTGCGAGCCGGCGTCAACCGCGGTCGGGCCTTCGCCGTCGACGTGGGCTCGGAGCGCCGGCGCACCTACGCGGTGATGGGCGATCCCACCAACCTGGCCGCCCGCCTCATGAGCAAGTCGGCGCCGGGGACAGTGTTGGCGGCGCAGTCGGTGCTCGGTCGCGTGCGGGCCGCGTACGACGTGGAGCCACTGCCGCCCTTCCTCGTCAAGGGCAAGTCGCTGCCGATCGAGGCGGCCGTGGTGCGGCGGGCGTCGTCGGCGTCGACCGGCGAGGTGATGGCCGACGCGCCGCTGGTGGGGCGCGAGCGCGAGGTGGCGCTGCTGCGCGAGGTGCTGGCCTCGGCTGCCTCCGGCCGGGGCCGGGTGGTGGAGCTGGTCGGCGAGCCGGGCATCGGGAAATCCCGCCTGCTCGCCGCCTTCCTCGCCGCGGGCGACGGGCTGCCGAGGTTCGTGGTGGAGGGCGCGCCCTACGCGGCCACCAGCCCCTACTTCGCTCTGCGGGCGCCGTTGCGGCGGCTGGTCGGCCTGCCCGAGATGAGGGACGACGCCGAGGTGGCGGCCGGGCTGGCGGCGTGGGCGTCGCGGTCGGCGCGCGACCTGGTGCCGTGGCTGCCGCTGCTGGCGGTGCCCTTCGGCGTCGACGTGCCCGACACGCCGACAACGGCCGAGGTCGATGTCGCCTTTCGAGCGGCGCGAACGCACACGCTGGTGGGCGACCTCGTGCACCGGGCGCTGACCGGGCCGGCGCTCTTTGCCTTGGAAGACGCGCACTGGCTCGACCCGGCGTCGAGCGAGCTGCTCACCCACCTGCTGGCGCCGGTGGCGAGCCGGCCGTGGGCCGTGTGCGTGACGCGCCGCGACGTGGAGGGCGGCGCCCGTCTGGTGGGCGACGCCGTCACGTCGGTGGTCGTCGAGCCGCTCGACGACGAAGCCGTCCGTGCCCTCCTGCGCCAGGTCGGCGGTCCCGGCGGCGCGGCCGCGGCCGCGGTGATCGCCCGCAGCGGCGGCAACCCGCTCTTCCTCCAGGAGCTGGTCGCCGTGGGCGACATGGAGGAGGTGCCCGACAGCATCGAGGCGGTCGTGGCCGCCCGCATCGACACGCTGCCCCGGCCCGGTCGGCTGGTGCTGCGGGGGGCGGCGGTGCTCGGCGGCCGCTTCGACGACGCGCTGCTGGCGTCGTTGCTGGACAGGGAGCGGGCGTCGGTGGCGGCGTGGCTGGGGTCGCTCGACGGGTTCCTGGTGCGCTCCGACGACGGGCGCTACGCCTTCCGCCACGCGCTCCTGCGGGAAGTGGCCTACGGCGGCTTGCCCTTCCGACGCCGGCGCGAGCTGCACGGGCGGGCGGGCGAGCTGGTGCAGCGGGCGGCAGGCGACGCGGTGGAGGAGTGGAGCGACCTTCTGTCGCTGCACTACAGCGCCGCCCAGCGCGAGCCCGAGGCGTGGCGGTTCTCTCGCATGGCGGGCGACCGGGCTCGCCGATCGAGTGCGCCGGTCGAAGCCGAGACCTTCTACGCCCGCGCCGTGGAGGCAGCCCGGGGCGCGGGCGTGGCGCCGTCGGAGCTGGCGGCGGTTTACGAGGCCATGGGCGACGTGGCCGAGTTGAGCGGTCGCTACGCGGTGGCCCGCCATGCCTACCGGGCGGCGCGGGCGTTGGTGGCCGACGATCCGCTGGCCGTGGTGTCGCTGTGCGAGAAGGAAGGCAAGCTGCGCGAGCGGCAGGGCCGCTACAGCGACGCCCTCCGTTGGTACACGCGGGCCGAGAAGCTGTTGGCCGACGTGCCCGGCGACGACGAGGCGGCGCGGGCGGTGGCCCGGGTGGCGCTGGGGCGGGGGGCGACGCGCTTGCGCCAGGGGCGGTACCGCGACTGCATCCCCGTGCTGGAGGCGGCGGTGGCCACCGCCTCGCAGGTGGGCGACCGGCGCACGCTGGCCAACGCCTACTACCTGTTGGACTGGGCCTATACCGACCTCGGCAGCGACCAGTCGGCGCACTACCGCGAGTTGGCGCTGCCGATCTTCGAGGAGCTGGGCGACCTGTGGCGGCAGGCGAACGTCTACAACAACCTCGGCATCAACGCCTACTACGAGGGCCGCTGGGACGAGGCCGTCGACAGCTACCGCCGCAGCCGCGAGCTGTGGCAGCGCTCCGGTGATGCCGTGCAGCTTGCATCGGCCGACAACAACATCGCCGAGGTGCTGTCCGACCAGGGGCGGCTGGACGCGGCCGAGCCGTTGTTCCGGGAAGCGCTGGCGGGGTGGGCGGCGGCGCCGTCGCCTGCGGGGGTGGGGCTGGCGACGTGCAACCTCGGCCGGCTCGCCGTGCGGGCCGGGCGCTTCGACGAGGGCGAGGCGTTGTTGACCGAGGCGCGCGACGGGTTCCGGGCCATCGGCGCCGAGGCGTTCCTGCTCGACGCATCGGCCCGGCTGGCCGAACGGCTGGTGCTGGAGGGGCGGGGGCCCGAGGCGGAGATCGAGGAGGTGCGCCGCGGCGCGCTGCGGGCGGGCGGCATGCCGGTGCTGCTGTCGATGCTCGACCGGCTGGACGGGTGGGCGGCGGCCCAGGCGGGCCGGCGCGACGAGGCCGTGGTGTTGTTGCGCAGCGCCGTGGAGCGGGGCACCGCGGTGGGCGCCGACTACGAGGTGGCGCTGGCCTACGAGGCGCTGGCCCGGGTGGCGGGGGACGACGGCGCCGCGGCCGAGGCGGCCGGCCGCTTCGCCCGCCTCAACGTCATCCGCACCCCTCCCGTCCCGTTGTGACGCCGCGGCGTCGTTCTGGTACGTATATACGGCGCCGGGGCGCCGGCTCTACGGCCCAGAACGCTGGGGGTGCCGTCCCAGGCGGGGGGTGGCGATTCCGAAGGCGCGCACCGCGAAAGAGCCCGCGAACCGCGCCCCTGGCCGGCCCCCCCCGGCGCCCACCCACCCCCCACAGCAGTTTCCGCAGCTGACAAGGCCGCACGAGCCCCAGCGCTGGCACCTGGCCCAGGCCGCGGCAGGCCAGACCGCGACGCTCGGCGCGGGGCGCGCGCACTCCGACCTCGCCACCGCGCTCGGCGCCGGGCGCGCGCCGGGCGAGGCCGATCTCGAGGCCTTCGCCGCGATCGAGCTGGCGTCGCT
>JAHWLA010000039.1 GCA_019347595.1 Actinomycetota bacterium | reverse complement strand
GCCAGCGACCCGGCCCGCACGTCGTGGGGCGGGATGTCGTGGGTGATGTCGATGACGGTGGCGTGGGGGGCGACGGTGCGCACGACCGACTTCACCACGCCGACGAACTCGTCGGCGTAGCCGTAGTCGGAGACGAAGGAGACGGTGTCGTGGTGGCGGCCCATTGGGCGCGACGCTACTGCTGCCCGCCCCCGGGGCCCCTCAGCCGGCTTCGGTGAAGCGGACGCCGAGGTACTTGTCGATGTCCTCTTCCCGCAGCCGGTACGACTTCCCCACGCGGACGGCCGGGAGGTCGCCGGCTTGGATCAGCCGGTAGACCGTCATGTTCGACACGCGCAGCGTGGAAGCCACCTCGGCCACGGTCAGGAACCGACCCTTGGCGTGCTGACTTTGCGACAGTGGAATCACCCCTCTCCGCCTGGAGAGGACTGTACGCCAATGTTGCCGGTGAGGGAAGTGAGGCTGACGGGGTTACCCCAACTGGCGGGACCGCTCCGCCGCTGCCTGGACCGCCTCGATGAACGCCGAGCGCACGGCGCGGCCTTCGAGCACCCGCAACCCCGCCGCCGTCGTGCCGCCCGGGGAGGTGACGTTCGCCCGCAGCGCCTCGGGCCCCTCGGTCGACTGGGCCAGCAGCGTGGCGGCGCCGAGCAGCGTCTGGGCGGCCAGCGTGGCGGCCGTGTCGCGGGGCAGCCCCGCCAGGACGCCCCCCTCGGTCAGCGCCTCGGCCACCAGGAACACGTAGGCGGGGCCGGACCCCGAGAGGCCGGTCACGGCGTCGAGCAGCGGTTCGGCGACGCGGACGACGGTCCCCACGGCCGACAGGACCTCCTCGGCCCACGCCACGTCGGCGTCGGACGCCGACGACCCGCCCGCCACGGCCGCCGCGCCTGCGCCGACGAGCGCCGGCGTGTTGGGCATCGACCGCACGACGGGGACACCACCGCCCAGCCACGCCTCCAGCTTGGCCAACGTCACACCTGCGGCGATCGACAGCACCCGGTGCACGCCGGCGGCGGCGGCGGCTCGGCACGCTGCCTCCACGTCGCCTGGCTTCACGGCCACGACCAGTCCGTCGCACGGCACCGGCTCGTCGACCGCTTTGATGCCTGCGGCGTTGAGCTCCTCGCGGCGGGCGGCCACCTTCTCGACGACCACGATGTCGTCCCACCCGGCGGCCCGCAGCCCCGAGACCAAGGCCTCGCCCATGCGCCCGCCGCCCATCACGACCAACCGTGCCGTCATGGGCGCCGAGGCTACCGCCCGCCGGTCAGTCGTCCCGGGTGACGACCAAGGCGGCCAGGGCCGTGGTGATCGGCACCGACGCCACCAAGCCGATCGACCCCACCAGCGTGCGCACCACCTCGCCCGCCACGATCTCGCCGGTGAGCACCGCGCCGGTCGACTGCTCGGCCAGCGTGAACAGGAGCAGGAGCGGCAGCGACGCCCCCGCGTAGGCCAGCACCAGGGTGTTGACGGTGGAGGCGATGTGGTCGCGCCCGATGTGCAGGCCTGACCGGTACAGCTCCCGCCACGACAGGCTGCGGTTGGCCCGGCGGAGCTGCCACACGGCCGACGCCTGGGTGACCGTCACGTCGTCGAGCACACCGAGCGACCCGATGACGATCCCGCCCAGCAGCAGCCCCCGCAGGTTGACCTGGCCCGCCGCCGACTGGAGGAACCCGGCCTCCTCCGACGCCAGCCCGGTGAACCGGGAGGCGGCCACGAACACCGAGGCCAGCACCGCGGTCAGCGTCAGGCTCAGCAGCGTCCCCAGCACGGCGGCGGTGGTCTGGGCGTTGATGCCGTGGGTGAGGTACAGGGCCAGGAACATGATCGTCGCCGAGCCGACCACCGCCACCGCCAACGGGCTCTGCCCCTCGAGAATGGCGGGGAGCACGAACTTCACGATCACCGCCAGGCTCACCGCCAGCGCGGCCAGCGCGGCGAGCCCTCGCAGCCGACCCAGCAGCACCACCACCACGGCGAACAGCAGGGCCAGCACGAGCAGCGGGGTGCCCCGCTGGAAATCGGAGAAGTAGTAGGAGACGGCGCCGGTGGCGTCCTGGGTGCGGCCCACGACCACCGGGTCGCCCTCGTTCACCGACGGGGCCCCGGCCCCCTCGCCGATCTCGATCGCCACCGCCTCGCCCGCCTCCGGCCCCTCGGAGAGCCGCACCGTGATCGACGCGCATCGGGCCGGGCTGTCCTCCGGGCTGCCCAGGCACGGGCGGGTCTCGCGGGCCACCACCTCGCCCTTGTGCAGCTCGGCGGGCGGCCCGAATGCCTCGGTGCGCTTCACCTCGCCGCTGGGCCACAGCACGATCAGCCCGACCACGGTGGCGAGGACGAACGGCGCCACCGCCAGGGCCAGCAGGCGGTTCAGCGAGCGGGATGCAGGACCCGCTTTGTGGCCGTGCATCCCGTGGTCGTGCGTCCCGGACATGCCGGGAGGCTACGGGAGGTAGTTGCGCGGGTTGCGCGGGCTGCCGTTCACCCGCGTCTCGAAGTGGAGGTGCGGGCCGGTCGACCGGCCGGTGGAGCCGACGTAGCCGATGATGTCGCCCTGCCCGACGGACTGGCCGTCGCGGGCGGCCAGCCGGCTCTGATGGGCGTAGAGGGTGGTGAAGCCGCCGCCGTGGTCGACGATGATGGCGTTGCCGTAGCCGCTCATCGTCCCCGAGAAGATGACCTCGCCGCCCTTGGCCGCTCGGATGGGCACGCCCGTGCCTGCGCCGATGTCGATGCCCGCGTGCATGCGCCCCCAGCGCTGGCCGTAGCCCGACGTCACCGGGCCGCGCACGGGCCAGATGAGCCCGGCGCCCGAGACCCGTCCGTCGGTGCCGGGGTCGCCGGCGCTGCGTGAGGCGCGCGCCGCCTGCTTCTGCTGGATGAGGGCGGTGAGGCCGGACTCGGCGGCGGCGACGGCGTCGGCCTCGCGCTGGTAGTCGGCGATGCGGGCCTCGAGAGCCGCCGACAGGCGCTGCTTCTCGGCCTGCGCCTTCTGGAGCTCGGACAGCCGGGCCAGCACGGCCTGGCGTCGCTCGGCGGCCACGTCGCGCGCCTCGCGCGCCTTGGCCTGCTTGATGGCGAAGTCCTCGCGCGCCGCCCGCAGGCGGTCGATGGCGTCGCTGTTGCGGTTGGCCACCTCCGACAGCATCGAGCTGCGGCGGCTGGCCTCGTTGATGTCGCGGGCGCCCATCACGCCGGTGAAGGCGTCCTCCTGGGGACGGACGTAGGCGGCCACGGCCCGCTCGATCACGGCCTTCTTCAAGGTGGCGATCTGCTGCTCGGTGGCGCCCAGCTCGGCGTCGGCCTGGGCTACGGCGTTGAGCGCCGCCTGCACGGCCTGCCGGGCGGCATCGGCGTTGGCCTGCTGGGCCACCACCTGCTTGTTCAGCGTGCTGACCGCGCCTTCGAGCTCCTGGTCCGAGGCCTTCAGCGAGTCGATCCTGGCCGCGATCTGGGCACGCTTGGCTCGCGCCGCGTCGCGCTTCTTGCGGAGCTGCTCGGCCGTCTCAGCCTGCGCGGGTGCGGCCACGAGGCCCAGCACCAGCAAGAGGACGAGCGCCACGATGGGGGGTCTGGAGGTCTTCGGCATACGTCGTTGACAGCAGACTTCGTGCCGCCGGGGGCCCGAACGGGCCGGGTGCACCGTAGCTAGCTATTCACCGCCGGAGCAAGCTTTCCCTCGCCCGTGGCCCACTTCGCGCCCACCGCCAGAAGGGCAGCCAGGGTCCCCGCCACGACCATGGTCGGGGTCACGCCGGGCCCGTCGACGCCTGCCGCCGCGCCCATGGGGCCGATGGTCTGGCCCAGGCGGGCCACCCCGACCCACACGGCGACGATGGCCCCGCGGCTGGCCGCGGGGGCCGCCTCGGACACCGCGTCCTGGAGGGTGCCGATGGCAATGCCCTCGCCCGCCCCGTAGAGCAGCGCGCCCAGCGACAGCGCCACCAGCGACCGGATCGAGCCCATGAGCAGGAAGGCGGCGGCGAACAGGGCGAAGGCGCCGGTCAGCAGCGTCGACGTGCGAAAGCGGGAACGGAGGCGAGCCAGGTTGAGGGCCGTCACCGTCGACGACACGCCGGGCACGGCCAAGACCATCCCCCGGGCGCCCGCCTCCAGGTCGAACGACCGGTCGAGGTAGAGCGGCACCACGGTGAGGAACACCCCGAAGATGAGCATGAACGCCACGGCGCCGAGCACCACCGGCCCGGCCACCGCCCGGGTGCGCAAGGCGGGCACGGCGGCCCGCAGATGGTCGCGGAACGAACCGGTGCCCCGGGTCGGAGCGGGCAGGCGCACCCACAGCATGAGGGCGACGAGGGCACCCACCCAGTAGGGGGCGAAGGTGGCCCGCCAGCCCCATGCCTGGCCCAGCCACCCGCCGAAGGGCGGGAGGACCACGATGGCGATGGTCAGGGCGGCAGCGTTGCGGCCGATCATGCGGGCCCGCTCCTTGCCCGACCACGTGTCGCCGATGAGGACGATGGCGAGGTTGATGAGGCCCGCGGAGCCAATGCCCTGGAGGAAGCGGAGTACGAGCAGGGCGTCGTACGACGACGCCCACGCCGCCAGCCCGCCGGACACGCCGAACAGAGCCAGGCAGGGCACCACGACGGAACGCCGGCCGTAGCGGTCGGCCATGACGCCGATCACGGGGGCCAGAAGGATGCCGGGAGCCGTGGTGGCCGCCATGAGGAGGCCCGCACGCCCCAGCGGCTCGCCGAAGTCGTGCACGATGTCGGGCAGGACCGGGGTCAGCAGGACGTTGCCCATGATCCCGGTCAGGGTGATGGCCATGATCATGGGCAGCGTGACACCCGTGCCGCCGGACGCGGCGATGCCCGAGGAACCTCGTGGCGTCATTCGTACTTCCCCGAACGAATGGCACCGGTCCGCCCCTCGGGCACCGCGACGCCTCGTACGGTACCGTCGCCTGGAGGGGTCGGCAAGGGTCGATCAGCCTTTGAACTGCGAGGCGTAACCGATGCGCATAGCGGGCCGGAAGTACTGCTCGCTGTAGGCGTAGGCCGAGCCGATGATGCGGTCCAACTCCTCGTCGTCGACGGCCGACAGCGGCATCTGCCCCACCAGGTAGACGGCGTCCTCGGCCCCCACGGCGAAGCGCATGGCGAACAGGCGGGTGT
Source organism: Actinomycetota bacterium (assembly GCA_019347595.1). Lineage (GTDB taxonomy): Bacteria > Actinomycetota > Acidimicrobiia > Acidimicrobiales > JAHWLA01 > JAHWLA01. The sequence continues at coordinate 8,838 of JAHWLA010000039.1, read as the reverse complement.
TGAGCCGCAGGAGGTACTCGTAGAGCGCCTCCACGTTCTCCTCGGGCGCGGGCATGAAGTACGACTCGTAGTGGAGCGTGCGTTGGCCGAGGGTGAGCCACACCGTCGAGGTTGTCTTCTCCTCGCCCCGCAGGCGGACGTACCAGCGGTGCAACTCGGCGTCGCGGTCGACGGCGGCCACCACCGGGTTGTCGGCCAGCTCGCGCGCCGCCCAGGCGTCGATCACCGCCTCGAAGGCGGCCAGTTCCTCCGGCGTGGCGGCCGCTACGGGCACTCGACGAGGGCCCGAGCCGTGAGCTCGCCGTAGAGCCGGCGCAGGCGGGCGGCCGCCACCGACCAGGTGTAGCCCCGGGCCCGTTCCGCCGCCGCGGTGCCCATCTCGGCGGCGAGGAGCGGCGCGTCGAGCAGGCGGTTGACGCAGGCCGCGTAGTCCTCGGGGTTGCGGCCCTCGACCAGGAACCCGGTCCGCCCGTCTTCCACCAGCGTTCGCAATCCCCCCACCGCGGCCGCCACCACGGGCGTGCCGCAGGCGGCCGCTTCCAGGGCGACGAGCCCGAAGGACTCCGAGCGGCTGGGCACCAGGCAGACCTCGGCCGCCCGGTAGAACGTGGAGAGCAACTCGTGGGGCTGGGGCGGGAGCCATCGCACGCGGTGCCCGACGCCGAGGTGGTCGGCGAGGGCGTGAATCCGGTCGATCTCCGCCTGCCCCTGGGGGCCGGAGGGGCCGCCGACGACGACGAGGAAGGCGTCGGGGCGGGCCTGGGCCAGGGTGCGCACGGCGACGTCGAGGCCCTTGAGCGGCTGGATGCGCCCCACGAACAGGAGCATGGGGCCGTCGGCCCCGATGCCGAGCGCCCGCCGGGCCTGGGGGCGGTAGCCCGGCGAGAAGAAGGCATGGTCGACGCCGGGGGCCACGATCTCGATGCGGTCGGGGTCGGCGTCGTACAGGGCGGCGATCTGCTGGGCCTCGACGGTGCAGGAGGCGAGCACGGCGTCGGAGCAGCCCATGATGCGGGCTTCCGCCGCTGCCCGCCGCCCGGCCTCGGAGTCGCCCTCCGCCTTCACCCGGGCCAGCGTGTGAAAGGTGGAGACGAGCGGCAGGTCGAGCTCGTGCTTGATGGCATGGCCCGCGATGCCCGACAGCCAGTAGTTGGCGTGCAGCGCCTCGGCCGGGTAGCCGGCCCGCATGCGGGTAAGCACGCCCTCGGTGAACTCGTCGACCAGGGCGGGGAGGTCCTCCTTGGCGACGGGGGCCAGGGGGCCGGCGGGGACGTGGTGCACCCGCAGGCCCGGTTCGAGCGCCACCACGGCTCTGGTGCCAGGGTCTTCGGCTCGGGTGTAGACGTCGCACCCCACGCCGGCGCGGGCCAGGGCGGCCGCCAGCTCCCGCACGTAGACGTTCATGCCGCCGCCGTCGCCCGAGCCCGGCTGGGCCAGCGGGGACGTGTGCATGGAGAGGATGGCGAGCGTTCGCATACCGACGGGGTGCAACCCTACCCAGCGGCCTGCTCTTCCCCTTCGCTGCGGTTCTCGGTGACAGCGGCGGTCACGGCGCGGCCCTCGTTCTCGTGGCGGAAGGCCCGGTACACCTGGATGAGCATCTGCTTCTGGTCCTCGGTGAGGAAGCGGTCGCGCAGGACGTCGCCCTCGAGGTCGTCGTCGGCGTCGCGCTCTTCGAGGATGCCCGCCCGCACGTAGAGGGTCTCCGCCGAGATGCGCAGGGCCTTGGCGATCTGCTGGAGGATCTCGGCGGAAGGCTTGCGCAGGCCCCGCTCGATCTGGCTCAGGTAGGGGTTGGAGATGCCCGCCGCCTCGGACAGCTTGCGGAGGGAAAGGCGGGCGCTGTTGCGCTGCTCGCGGATGAACTCGCCGAGCTCGTGCCAGCGGTCGGGGATCTGCTGGATGGGGTCGAGCGGCGTCGGCATGGCGTTTACGCGGTCAGGCGGTCGCAGAGCGGGAGGAAGACGGCAACCACGTCGGGATCGAACTGCGTCCCCGCCATGCGGGTCAACTCGGCGGCCGCCCGCTCGATCGGCATGGCGGCCCGGTAGGGGCGGTCGGTCGTCATGGCGTCGAAGGCGTCGATCACGGCGAACACCCGGGCGGGCAGGGGAATCTCGTCCCGCCGAAGTCCCTCCGGGTAGCCGGAGCCGTCGAACATCTCGTGGTGGGAGCGGACCAGCTCGGCGGCGTTCTGGAGGAAGGGGATGCTGGCGAGCATCTGGTACCCGATCAGCGGGTGGGTGCGCATGACCCGCCACTCGGCCGCCGTGAGGGGGCCGGGCTTGGAGAGGATGCGCTCGGGGACGCCCACCTTGCCCGCGTCGTGGAGGAGGAACCCGTACTGGGCGTCGGGGTACTCCTCGGCGATGCCCAGCTCCTCCAGCAGGCGGACGCCGTAGACGCGGCAGCGCTCGAGGTGCTGGCCGGTGTAGGCGTCCTTGGCCTCGACCACGAAGGCCATGGAGCGAATGGTCTCGAGGTACGCCTGTTGCAGTGTGCCGAGGGCGTGCTCGAGCTCGCGGGCGCGGGTCTTCTCCCGGCGGTAGGCGGAGACGGCGTCCTTGGCGAAGACGTGGAGCTGGCGTTCGAGGTCCTCGGTGCCGAAGACGGGGAAGGCGTCGCCGGCCCGGACCTCGCTCACCAGGGCCTCCAGCATCCGCCGCAGGCGGATCCCGCCAACAGTCGCGCGAGCGAGTAGCACGGTGGCGACGGGTGACGGGTGGGACCCCTGGTCTCGCCTCCGCTGCGCTTCGGCTCGCTCGGGGCTACAAGGGGCCCGCCGCCGGCAGGCGGCGGGAAGGGAACCCACCCGGCAGGACCCGACGCCACTGTCACGCAGAGAGGTCCTCTATCAGGTCGAGCAGCGTCAGCGACGAGAAGGGCTTGGTGAGAAAGGCGTCGGCGCCCACGTCCTTGCACGCCCGCTCCAACGCAGGATCGTCGCGGGCGGTGAGCATGATCACCTTCACCCGGCTGTGGTCGATCTTGCGGCACACCTCGACGCCGTCCATGCCCGGCATCATCACGTCGAGCACGACGACGGCGGGGTCGGTGGACTCCAACTGGGCGAAGGCCTCTGGCCCGTCGCGGGCCTCGACCACCGTCCAGTCGTCGGCTTCCAACACGGTGCGCACCAGCCGGCGGATCATCTCGTCGTCGTCGACGACGAGCACCAGCTTCCCTCCGCTCACGCCACGCTCACTTCAGCAGGGAGTCGACCGTGGCCTCGCCGGACTTGTACCGGCGCACGATCTCCTCCTGCAGTGTGTTGGCCCGCTCGTGGAGCTCGGCCCGCTGGTGGGACACGCGGCGCTCCAGCTCCTCGAGCTTGTCGGCGATGGCCCGCACCTCGGTCTCGTCGAGGTCGGGCAACGTGCTCATGCGGGCGGCGTCGATGATCGTGTCGAGCTCGGCGGCGATCCACCCGTCGGCTTCCGCGGGCGTGAGGTTGCTGGGCAGCCGGCCCAGCCCCGCGCCGCGCGTCCCCTCGCCGAGGATCTCGCCCCGCTTCAACTGCTCGACCAGATCGTGGAGGTCGCCCGGCTCGCCGCCCGCCCGCCGCTGGAGGTCGGCGTGGACGATGTCGAGCCGGCCCTGCACCATGCGGCGCAGGTAGGAGAGCTCGTCGGCCGCTTCCTGCGACTCGTCGCGGCGCGCCCGCACGTCGACGAGCGAGAGTTCGTCGAGTCCCTCCACGTACGCCGGGCTCAGGATGTCGTCGATACGTGAGATAGCCATTCGCACCGAAGCGTACCGCCCTCCCCCACGTCCCAACGTTCTGGCTGGCAGATCACGGGCGTACGCCCGTGATCTGCCAGCCCGAACAAGGGGTCGCCGGGCTAGAGGCCCATGCCTTTGGCGATGTAGTCGAGCATCACCTCGTCGGCGCCGGCGCCGATGCGGGCCAAGCGGCTGTCCCGCCACGCCCGCTGCACCCAGTGCTCCATCATGTAGCCGAGCCCGCCGTGGAGCTGCAGGCACATGTCGGCCACCTCGAAGTGCGTCCGGGTGGCCAGCAGCTTGGCCTCGGTGATCTCCCGCACCGGGTACTCGCCCAGGTGCACCTTCCACGCCGTCTCGTACGTCAACGCCCGGGCGGCGTCGACCATCATCTGGGCGTGGGCCAAGTGATGGCGCACGGCCTGGAAGTCGACCACCCGCTGCCCGAACGCCCGCCGCTCCCGCACGTACTCGATCGTCTTGTCGATGCAGAGCTGGGCGCCCGCGCACGCCCCCGCCGCCGCGGAGAGCCGTTCGCCCTGGAGCTCCCACATGATGTGGTGGAAGCCCTTGCCCTCCTCGCCCAGCAGGTTCCCGGCCGGCACGCGCATGTCCTCGAAGCGCAGCTCGGCCGTGTCCGACGAGTGCATGCCGACCTTGGCCAGCCGCTTCTCGACGTGGAAGCCGGGCGTGTCGGTGTCGACGAGGAACAGCGAGATCCCGGTGTGGCGCTGCGTCGGGTCGGTCTTGGCCACCAGCAGGAGGAAGTCGGCCCGCACGCCGTTGGTGATGTACGTCTTGCGCCCGTTCACCACGTACTCGTCGCCGTCGCGGATCGCCCGGGTGGTGATGCCCGCCACGTCGCTGCCTGCGTCGGGCTCGGTGATGCCCAGCGCCCCGATGCGCTCGCCCCGCACGGCGGGCCGCAGCCAGCGCTCCTTCTGCGCCTCGGTGCCGAACTTGGCGATCGGCGGGGTGACGTACTCGCACTGCACGCTGACCGCCATGCTCACGCCGCCCGAGCCCGACCGGGCCATCTCCTCCGACAGCACGAGCATCGTCAGGTAGTCGCCGCCCTGCCCGCTGTCGGCGGGGTCGAAGTGGAGCCCGAGGAAGCCCAGCTCCCCCATGCGTGTGAACACCCAGTCGGGGAAGTCGCCGGCCGCCTCCCACTCCTCGGCGTGGGGTGCCAGCTCCTTCTCCACGAACCCCCGGATCGACCGGCGCAGCTCCTCGTGGTCCTCGGTGAACAACGGGTGCGATGCCATCGCCGGACTGTAGGCCGACGCCTCAGCGAACGCGCCCGGCGCGCTCGGCAGGCGCGTAGCGGTACACCACCCGGCCGAGCACGGCCGACCGCGGCAGCGGCCCGACGCGCCCGCTGTTGTCGCCGGCGACGGTCACCGTCGAGCGCGTGAGGGAGGACACCCGCTTGACCAGCGGCCGCGTGCCGTCGTCGACGACCACGACCTCGCCGGCTCGCAGCCGCCACGCCGGGGCGAGCACCAACCGGTCGCCCGGCAAGAACGTGGGCACCATGCTGTGGCCTCGGACGAGCCACCGGGTAGGACGCGACACATGCCGATCCTTCCCACCTTGCTCTCGCTTACCGACCGTCTCCGCCCGCCCCGGGAGGTTTTCGCCCACTGCGACCTCCCGTGCGGGGTGTACGACCCCGCCCAGGCGCGCATCGAGGCGGAGTCGGTGCGCAACTGCATGGAGAAGCACAACCAGTCGGACGACCCGCAGTTCAAGCAGCGGGCCATCCTCATCAAGGAGCAGCGCGCCGACCTGGTGAAGCACCACCTGTGGGTGCTCTGGACCGACCACTTCACGCCCGAGCACCTGGAGGCCCACCCCGACCTCCACGAGGTCTTCTGGAAGGCCACCAAGCTGGCGGGCGAGGCCAAGAAGACCACCGACGTGGCGGTCGGCGACGAGCTGCTCGATGCCATCGGCGAGGTCGATCGGATCTTCAAGGACACCCAGGCCGCCTGATAGGTTCGGCGCGGTTTCGCATGAACCTCAGGAGGATGGCATGGAGATCTTCACCCAGACCGGCGGGGAAATGCTCTCCCGCTGGGGTCACTACCTCGCAGGTGTGACCTGGATCGGGCTGCTCTACTACTTCAACTTCGTCCAGACCCCGGCGTTCGCAGGCTTCGAGGCCGGCCCCCGCACCGAGTCGGTGCGCAAGCTGGTGCCGCGGGCGCTGTGGTGGTTCCGCTGGGGCGCCCTGCTGACGCTCCTCACCGGGCTGTCGATCCTGGCCTTCCAGGAGCGGCTGACCGACATGGACTACTACAAGACCCCGATGGGGATCAGCATCAGCACCGGCGTGCTGCTGGCGGTGATCATGTTCCTCAACGTGTGGCTGATCATCTGGCCGAGCCAGAAGACGTTCATCGCCAACGCCGAGGCCACAGCCACAGGCGGGGAGGCCCTTCCCAACGCCGCCACAGCGGCTCGCAAGGCGGCCTGCGCCTCCCGCACCAACACCCTGTTCTCGATCCCCATGCTGTTCTTCATGGGTGCCACGTCGCACTTCGCCCCCCGCTTCGAGGCGGTGGCGGGCGGCGACCGGGCGATCTACTGGGTCGCCCTCATCGTCCTCATCGTGCTCTTCGAGGGGATCGCCCTGACAGCGCCCGCTGCTGGGAAGGGCCAGGCGTTCTTCATCGACGACCACCGCAACACCATCATCACCGGCTTCGTGCTGTGGGCGATCCTGCTGGTGCTGTGGGAGGTCCTCTTCTAGTCCGCCTCAGAGGACGACGAGCCCGAGGGCGGCGAAAGCCGGCCCCGCGGCCAGCAGTGAATCGATGCGTCGGAGGACCGGGGCGCGTGCGTCCCGGTCCCCGAGCAGCAGCGAACCGGCCCGCTCGGCCAACGGCGCCAGCGCGGCGACCAGGGCGGTGAAGGCCCAGGGCCACGCTCCCTCGAACGGCGGCACGAATACCACGGCCACGGCCAGCCCCATAGCGGCCACGGTGGCCACGCCGGCCGCCGGGCCTTCCCACCGGTTGGCTGCGCCGGTGCCGACGACGTAACAACCGGCGTCGTAGGCCCACACCAGGGCCAGCAGGGCGAAGGCGTGGCGGAATCCCTCGGCCCGCAGGACGACCGGCGCCGCGCACGCCAGGCCGACCGGGCCGGCGACGAACAACGTGCGCTGGGCCGTGACCGGCGGTGCGGCGCGGAGGAAGGCGGCCGCCGTGGCGGCGGCGGCGCCGACGACGACCCCGAGGGGACCGGCCGCGGCGGCCACCGTGATGACGGCCGCGCCCGCCGCGGCCGTCATCATGTCGGCCTGCTCGTCCCGGCGGCGCCAGGTCCGTGCCGCGTGGGCGGCGGCGAGGGCAGCCACCACCGCCAACCACACGGCAAGGACGAGGACGCCCAACACGACGGCCGCCGACGTCACCGCCGCCCACAGGAGGCCGAGGCGCACGTGGGGCCGGTCGGGATCGCCGTTGCGATCGGCGGGCGGCGGGGGCGTCCCCCGCTCCTCCACGGCGCCCCCGGACACGGGCGGCAGCACGGCCACCTCGTCGGCATCGGTGACGGCATCGCCGTCGGCGGCGGGCTCGCCGTTGCGCCAGACCCGGCTTGTGGCCAGTACGTCGGCGAACGCATCGGGGTACCGGGCGCGCGCGGCAGCCAGGACCTCGGCCACCGTCGCCCCCGGTAGATCGTCGCGGGCCGTCCCCGCTGCCTCTCGGGCTGCGGCGAACAGGCGGAGGACGGCCAAGGGCGCGCGCCGCCTAGCCGTCCAGCTCGGCGCGGCCGTTGGCAATGACCAGCGCGCCTGCGGAGTACGCCTCGAAGGCATACGCCTTGCGGCCGCCCGCCTCACCCGCGTCGTAGATCACCGTCTCGACGTCGTTGCCCGGGAAGACGTTCTTGGAGAAGCGCACCGCCAGCCGGCGCAGCCGGCCGGGGTCGCCGTCACCGACCGTCATGATGACGGCCTGGCTGGTCATCGCCATGGTGCAGAGCCCGTGGTTGATGATCCCGGGCAGCCCCACGCTCTTGGCGAAGTCGTCGTCGACGTGGATGGGGTTCATGTCGCCGGACGCGTCGCGGTAGCGGAACGTCTGGTCGTCGTCGACATGCACGGTGAACCGCGCCACCTCACGCGAGCGGGCGTCCTCCGGGAAGGTGTGGTCGGGCTTGTCGGGACCGCCGTCCTCGCCGCCGGTCAGGCCCCGCACGAACACCGTGTTGTAGATATCCATGACGCGCTCGCCCGAGTCGGCGTCCACGCTCTCGATGCGAGCCGTGATGCGGGTGCCCGAGCTGCCGGTTCTGATGTTGAACGCCTCGCCCGTCGACACCAAGGTGCGACCCGGCACGAGCGGCTGGTGGAAGTGCATGTCCTGCTCGCCGTGCACCAGCATCATGAACATCTCGGGGGTGATGAGTTCCGCCATGGTGACGGCGAGGGCGTCCCAGGTGGGGACCACGCCGAACACGGGCGGGGCGTACTTGCCCGACTCGTAGGCCGGGTTGTCGTCGTTCGTGGCGGCCGCATACTGCTTGGCCCGGTCGGGATCGATCGCCGCGGTGCGGCTCTCGTACCGGGTGCCGAGCTTGTCCAAGGGCAGTGCCATGACCGTTTCCTTTCCCCCTGTCGCAGTGGCCGGAGGCTATCCCTCCACTTGGCCGTGCAGCCAAGGCGCGCGCTCTACTGGTAGCCCCATGCCGCGTCTCCTCCTCCTGCGCCACGGCCAATCCACGTGGAACGCCGAAGGGCGTTGGCAGGGATGGGCGGATCCGCCCCTCTCGCCGCTGGGCGAGGCGCAGGCGGTGGCGGCGGCCGAGCGGCTGGCGGCCACAGGGCTGCGCTACGCCGTGTCCTCCGACCTGCAACGGGCCCGGCGCACCGCCGAGCTGATCACCGAGCGGCTGGGACTCGAGGTACTCGGCGTCGAGCCCGACCTGCGCGAGCGCAACATCGGCGACTGGTCCGGCTTGACCACGGTCGAGATCGAGCAGGGGTGGCCGGGCTGGCTGGCGGCATGGCGGGCGGGCGACCTCGACCGGCCGCCCAACGGCGAGACCCGGGAGGAGATCGCGGCGCGCGTCATGCGGGTGCTGGAACGGCTGGCGGCG
>JAHWLA010000038.1 GCA_019347595.1 Actinomycetota bacterium | reverse complement strand
CGACCAGCCGCTCGCCCTCCGCCGACAGCGGCTCGATGGCAGGGACTACCGACACGAAGGTGGCGTCGTCGGAGCGGAACCGCGCCGAGGCCGGTGTGGGCGGCAGCACCCGTTGCCCCTGCACGTAGGTGCCGGTGATGGCGTCGACGCGGGCCACGCCCGACAGCTTCGACAGCGCCGACGAGTAGCTCTCGATGTCGCCGCTGCGGGCATCGACGTTGCCGATGCCGGTGGCGACGACTGCGACCGCGCCCGCTTCGTTCGAGGCGAAGTTGCGGCGGAGCTCGTCGTGCACGACCCGGCTCGGTGCGTCGGCGTTGAGCACGCGGTCGTCGGGGAGGCCGAACGTCACGCCGAGGAACGGCGCGCCGAGGGCGAGGAGGACGACGATCACCACGGTGGCGATCGGCAGCGGTCGGCGCATGACGGTGATGGCGGCCCGGTGCCAGAAGCCCTCGCCCACATCCTTGGGATGACGCTTGAACAGTTGAAGCTTGTCGACCCGATGGCCGAGCACGGCCAGCAGGGCGGGCAGCACGACGACGGCGCCGACGGCGGCCAAGGCCACCACGGCGATGCCCGCGTAGGCGAACGAGCGCAGGAAGGCGAGCGGGAACACCAGCAGGGCGGCCAGGGAGGCGGCCACCGTCACCGCGCTGAACACGACGGTGCGGCCCGCCGTCGCCGTCGTGCGGATCACCGCCTCGTGCGGGTCGCGGCCCGCCCGCAGCTCCTCGCGGTAGCGGGACACCACGAACAGGGCGTAGTCGATGGCGAGGCCGAGGCCCATGGCCGTGGTGAGGTTGAGCGAGAAGATGGAGACCTCGGTCATCGTCGTCAGGACGCGCAGCACGAGGAAGGTGCCGATCACCGCGAGCGCCCCGATGGCGAGCGGGAGCGAGGCGGCCACCACGCTGCCGAACACCACGATGAGCAGCAGCAGGGTGATGGGGATGGCGACGGCCTCGGCCCGAGCCAGGTCGGACTCGATGGTCTCGCCCACCTCGCGGAACACCTGGGCGAACCCGCCCACGCGCACCGTCATGTGGGGCGTCTCGGTGCGGTAGTGCGGGCCGAGCTCTTCCATCACCTTGTTCACCTCGTCCTGCGTGCCCTTCACGCGGGCGAGGACGAGGGCCTGGGTGCCGTCCTTGCTCTTGAGCGGCGGCGCCATGCCGAGCGTCCAGTACGACGCGGCGCCGGCGATCACCCCCTCGGCGGACAGGCGCTGGGTCAGCGCGGTGCCGTCGGCGACGACGGCGGGGTCGTCCACCGTGCCGTGGCGGGCGGTGACCAGCAGGACCAGGTTGGGCTGGCCGCCCTGGAAGCGCTGTTCGAGGACCTTGTCGGCCCGGAACGACTCCGAGGCCGGGTCGTCGAAGCCGCCGTTGCTGAGGTGGGCGGCCACGCCGCCGCCGACGGCACCGGAGAAGACGAGGAAGAAGACGGTGGCGACGAGCACGAGCACCCGTCGACGTACCACTGCTGCAGCCATCCGTTCCAGCACGCGGACCCTCCCCACGAGATCGACTTAACGACGTTAAGTCAACCGCCCCGGACCCGCTCCCCGCCACTGGTCATCCGTCACAACGCGAAGTGTGCGGAGTTGGGCCGCTCCCGCGGCCCCAACTCCGCACACTTCGCGTGATCTCCGAGCTGAAGTGTGCGGCGTTTTTGTTGCCCTGCAACGAAAAACCGCACACTTTGCGGCGGTAGGATCGGGTAGGTGAGCTTGCGCTCCCTGCCTCCGCTGCTTCGCAACGACGACGCCGTCGCCGCTCTGGCCGGCGCGTCCAGCGCGCTGCTCGCCGTCCCCGAGCCCGCCCGCCCCTTCGTCATCGCCGGGCTCGCCCATCTGTCGGGCCGCCACCCTCTCGTCGTCGCCACCCCCTCGGCCACCGACGCCGAGCGCATCGCCCACGATCTGCGCGCTTTCCTGGGCGACGACGCCGTCGACGTCTTCCCCGCCTGGGAGACGCTGCCGTTCGAGCGAGTGAGCCCGAGCGTCGAGACCATGGGCCGACGCCTGCGGGCGATGTGGCGCCTCCGGAACCCTGAGCGCATGCCTCGCGTCCTCGTGTCTCCGGTCAAGGCGCTCGTCCAGCGCCTCGGCCCGCATGTCGAGGACGCCGTGCCTGTCACCGTGAAGCCGGGTGACCGCCTCGACCCCGTGGAGCTGGTCGAACGGCTGGTCGCCGCGGGCTATCGCCGCGAGTACCAGGTCGAGCACCGGGGCGAGGTGGCCGTGCGGGGCAGCATCGTCGACGTCTTCCCGTCGACGGCCGACGTGCCCTACCGCGTCGATCTGTGGGGCGACGAGGTCGACCGCCTCACCGAGTTCGCCGTCGCCGACCAGCGCAGCACGGTCGACGTCGAGTGCGTCGAGCTGTTCGGTTGCCGCGAGCTGCTGCCCACCGCCGAGGTGCGCGAGCGGGCCGCCCGCCTCGTCGGCGAGGAGCCGTGGGGCCGCGACCAGTGGGAGCGGCTGGCCGAGGGCCTGGTGTTCGACGGCATGGAGTCGTGGCTGCCGTGGCTCACCGAGGGCGAGCACCTCCTCTCCGACCTCATCGGCGCCGACGCCCTCGTCCTCCTCGTCGAGCCCCGCCGCATGCGCGACCGCGCTGCCGAGCTGCTCGACGAGGAAGCCAGCCTGGCGGGCACCCTGGCCCAGACCTGGGGCGCCGCCGCCGAGGGCAAGTCGTTCCCGCAACTGCACCTTCCGTTCGACCGCCTGCTGGCGCACACCAAGGCCCCGGCCTGGTCGCTCACCACGGCCCCCGAGGGGCCGGGCACCGCCACCGTCCAGGCCATGGGCTGGGACCCCGTGGTGGGCGACAGCGCCAAGCTGGCGGCGCAACTGCGCCAACTCCAGACCGACGGCTACCGAGTGGTCGTCGCCGCCGAAGGCACCGGCAGCGCCACCCGCCTCGAAGGTGTGCTCAAGGAGGAGGGGCTCAGCGGGCTCGACATCGTGGTGCAGCCGCTCGAGCGCGGCTTCATCCTCCCCTCCGTCAAGCTCGCCGTGCTGGCCGAGAGCGACGTCACGGGCCGCCGCCGCGCCCACCGGCGCGCCCGCCCCCGCAAGCGCGCCACGGAGGGGTTCTTCGACGACCTCAAGCCCGGCGACTACGTCGTCCACCATCAGCACGGCGTCGCCAGGTACGGCGGCATGGTGAAGCGGGCCATCGGCGGCGCCGAGCGCGACTACCTCCTGCTGGAGTACCGAGGCGGCGACAAGCTCTACGTCCCCTCCGACCAAATCGACGCGGTACGCCCCTACACCGGTGGCGAGACCCCCACGCTGCACAAGCTCGGAGGCACCGACTGGGGCAAGACCAAAGCTCGCGTTCGCAGCGCGGTGCGGGAGATCGCCCAGGAGCTCGTCGTCCTCTACCGCCGGCGCGTCACCAGCCCCGGCCACCCGTTCGGCTCGGACACCCCGTGGCAGCGCGAGCTGGAGGAGTCGTTCCCGTACCAGGAGACGCCCGACCAGCTCAAGGCCATCGAGGAGGTCAAGGGTGACATGGAGGAGCCCGTCCCCATGGACCGCCTGGTGTGCGGCGACGTCGGCTTCGGGAAGACGGAGGTGGCGCTGCGGGCCGTGTTCAAGGCGGTGCAGGACGGCAAGCAGGCCGCCGTCCTCGTCCCCACCACGCTGCTGGCCCAGCAGCACTTTTCCACCTTCTCCGACCGCTTCGCCGGCTACCCGGTGCGCGTCGAGGTGCTGTCCCGCTTCCTCACCAACGCCCAGGCCAAGAAGGTGACGGACGGCCTCGAGGACGGCAGCGTCGACGTGGTGATCGGCACCCACCGCCTCCTCAGCGGCGACATCGCCTTCAAGGACCTCGGCCTGCTGGTGGTCGACGAGGAGCAGCGCTTCGGGGTCACCCACAAGGAGGCCATCAAGAAGCTGCGCACCAACGTCGACGTGCTCACCCTTACGGCCACGCCGATCCCCCGGACGCTGGAGATGAGCCTGACCGGCATCCGGGACCTCACGCTGCTCAACACGCCGCCCGCCGACCGGCAGCCCATCCTCACCTACGTCGGCGAGTACGACGAGCGCGCCGCCGCCGAAGCCATCCGGCGCGAGCTGCTGCGCGAGGGGCAGGTCTTCTTCGTGCACAACCGGGTCATGGACATCGAGCACGTGGCCCACGACCTGAAACAACTCGTCCCCGAGGCGCGCATCGCGGTCGCCCACGGCCAGATGGACGAGGGCACCTTGGAGAAGGTGGTGCTCGACTTCTGGGAGGGCCAGTACGACGTCCTCGTCTGCACCACGATCATCGAGTCGGGCATCGACATGCCGACGGTCAACACCCTCATCGCCGACCGGGCCGACCTGCTCGGGCTCGGGCAGCTCCACCAGTTGCGAGGGCGGGTCGGCCGCGCGGGCATGCGGGCCTACGCCTACCTCTTCTTCCCGCCCGACCGGTCGCTGACCGAGGAGGCCTACGAGCGGTTGAAGACCATCGGCGAGCACACCGAGCTGGGGTCGGGGTTCAAAATCGCCATGCGCGATCTGGAGATCCGAGGCGCGGGCAACCTCCTCGGCGGCGACCAGTCGGGCCACATCGCTGCCGTCGGCTACGACCTGTACGTCCAGATGGTGAGCGAGGCGGTGGCCGAACTGAAGGGCGAGGAGCCGCGCCAGCCGGCCGAGATCAAGCTCGACCTCCCCGTCGACGCCCACCTTCCCAAGGACTACCTGTCGCGTGAGGACCTGCGGCTGGAGGCCTACCGCCGCCTCGCCACGGTCACCACCGAGGCCGAGGTCGACGACATCCGCACCGAGTGGCTCGATCGCTACGGCCCGCCGCCGCCGCCCGCCGAGGCGCTGCTCACCGTGGGCCGGCTGCGGGCGGAGTGCGCCCGCATCGGCGTGCGCGAGATCGCCGTCGCCCGTGACGTGGCCCGCATCTCTCCGCTCCACCTCAAGACGAGCCAGACGATCCGGCTCCAACGTCGGTTTCCCAAGGCCGTCTACAAGGAGGACCTCGGTCAGATCGTCCTCCCGCTGCCGCGAGGCGCCGACGCCGCCGAGGCCCTCCTCGCCTTCCTGGGCGAAATCGTGCCTGCCGAGGTCCCGTCGGTAGCATCGTGAGCACCGTGAGACGAACGCTCGCCCTCTTCACCGCGGCCGTGCTTGCCCTTGTGGCCGGCGCCGCTTGCGGCGACATCCAGCCCTACGCCGCCAAGGTCAACGGCAAGCGCATCAGTGTCGACAAGCTGAACCGCGAGCTCGAGGCCGTCAAGGGCAACCAGGGATACCTCGAAGCCGTCACCGCCCAGGCCGAGAGCCGCGGCATGAGCGTGCTCGGCGCCGGGGAGGACACCTTCGGATCTGGGTTCGTGGCCGAGACGCTCACCCGGCGCATCTACTTCGAGTTGGTGCACCAGGAGGTCGTCGAGCGCGGCCTCCGCGTGGCCGACGAGGCCGTGCAGCGGGCGCGCGAGTCGTTCAGCGAGGGAGAGAACGCCACCGTCTTCGCCGACTTCCCCGACGACTTCCTCGACGAGATCGCCTACAGCACCGCCGAGGTCGAGGTCCTCCAAGAGAACCTCCAGACCGAGATCACCGACCAGCAGGTGCAGGAGTTCTACCGGGAGAACCCGCAGTTCTTCCTGCAGTACTGCGCCCGCCAGATCCTGACCGGCGGGTTCTCGGGCGACGGGCCGCCGCCCGCCGACCAGGAGGCGGCCGCCCGGGCCGCGGCCGAGGCCATCAAGCGCCGCATCGACGCCGGGGAGGACTTCGCTGCCATCGCCCGCGCCGAGTCGAAGGACGCCACCACCGCGGCCCAGGGCGGAGACCTCGGTTGCGTGCCGAACAACGCCTTCCCGCCCGAGGCCCAGGCCGCGGTGGAGGCCGCCGAGCCCGGGCAGGTAGTCGGCCCCATCCGCACGGACCGCGGGTTCTATGTCATCCAGGTGCAGCGCACCGAGACGCAGCCGTTGGAGGAGGTGGCCGACCAGATCCGCTCGTTCCTCCAGCAGCAGGCGGGCGACGCGCTGACCACGTTCCTCCAGGAGGCCATCGCGGAAGCCGAGATCGAGGTCAACCCGCGCTACGGCCGGTTCGATCGCGACCAGCCGCAGCCGCGGGTCGTGCCCCCCGAGGTGCCGGTGACCGAGACGACGACCGCGCCCGAGGACGGCGCCCCGCTCCAGTGACGCCTCGGGTCGTGGTCGCCGGGCTGGGCCCGGCCGGCCCCGACCTGCTCACCGTCGCCACCCAGGCGGCGGTCGACCGCATCCCGCACCGCTTCGTTCGCACCACCCGCCACCCGGTGGCCGTGCCGGGGGCCACGTCGTTCGATTCGCTGTACGAGTCGGCTCGCTCGCTGGACGACGTCTACCCCGCCATCGTCGAGACGCTGGTGGCTGCCGCCGCCGAGCACGGCGAGATCCTGTACCTGGTACCCGGCTCGCCCGCGGTGGCCGAGCGGTCGGTGGCGTTGTTGTGCGACGACGAGCGGGTCGAGGTCGACGTGCTGCCCGCCCTGTCGTTCCTCGACCTCGTGCACGCCTGCGTGGGCGCAAGCGCCCGGCTGGTCGACGGCCACCGCTTCGCCGTGGAGGCGGCGGGGGAGACGGGGCCGTTGGTGGTGTCGCAGTGCGACTCGCGCGTGGTCCTGTCCGACATCAAGCTCGCCGTCGACGACGGGCCTTCGGTCACGGTGTTGCAGCGGTTGGGACTCGCCGACGAGGCGGTCTTCCAGGTGGCGTGGGGCGACCTCGACCGCGCCTTCGAGCCGGACCACCTCACCACGTTGTACGTCCCCGCCCTCGCCTCGCCGGTGGCCGCCGAGCTGGTGCGCTTCGCCGAGCTGGTCCGCACGCTGCGGGAGCGGTGCCCGTGGGACCGGGAGCAGACGCACCGCACGCTCACCCGGCACCTGCTGGAGGAGACGTACGAGACGCTGGAGGCCATCGAGGCGGGCGACCCGGAGCACCTGTGCGAGGAGCTGGGCGACGTGCTGTTCCAGGTGTTCTTCCACGCCACGCTCGGGGCGGAGGCGGGCGAGTTCGACCTGGCCGACGTGGCGCGAGGCATCCACGACAAGTTGGTGCGCCGCCACCCGCATGTGTTCGGGGCCGTCGAGGCCGACACCGCGGACGCCGTGGTCACCAACTGGGAGCAGATCAAGAAGGCGGAGAAGGGGCGTTCGTCGATGATGGACGGCATCCCCGGCGACCTCCCGTCGCTGCTCCACGCCCACAAGGTGCAGCGCAAGGCGGCGTCGGTCGGCTTCGACTGGCCCTCGGTGGACGACGTGTACCCCAAGGTGGCCGAGGAGCTGGCCGAGGTGCGGGCCGAGCCGTCCGACGAGGAGCTGGGCGACCTGCTCTTCGCCGTGGTCAACGTGGCCCGCCACCTCGACATCGACCCCGAGGCCGCCCTGCGGGGGGCGACGGCCAAGTTCCGCGACCGATTCCGGGGCGTGGAGGCGCTGGCGGCCGAGCGGGGTATCGATCTGGCGGGCGCGGGGCTCGATGTCCTCGACGC
Source organism: Actinomycetota bacterium (assembly GCA_019347595.1). GTDB lineage: Bacteria > Actinomycetota > Acidimicrobiia > Acidimicrobiales > JAHWLA01 > JAHWLA01. The sequence goes on along the minus strand of JAHWLA010000038.1, from coordinate 6,607 downwards.
CCTGTGGGACGAGGTCAAAGCCGGCCCCTGACGTTCGTTCTGGCAGCCGTTATGCGGCGTCCACGCCGCAGAACGGCTGCCAGAACGGGTGGGGTGCGTGGCGGGGTGGGCAGGGTCGGGTAACTTTTGCAACATCAACAACAGGAGCCACAGCAGACCGTGAGCGGCATCGAGCACATCGTCGGCCGGGAGATCCTCGACTCCCGGGGCAACCCCACCGTCGAAGTCGAAGTCTTCCTGGTGTCCGGGGCCAAGGGCCGCGCCGCCGTGCCGTCGGGCGCCTCCACCGGCACGTTCGAGGCGGTCGAGCTGCGCGACGGGGGCGACCGCTACAACGGCAAGGGCGTCACCAAGGCTGTGGCCGCCGTGAACGGCGAGCTGCGCGACGTCCTCGAAGACGTCGAGGCCCTCGACCAGCGCACCGTCGACCGGATGATGCTCGACGCCGACGGCACCGACAACAAGGCCCGCTTCGGTGCCAACGCCATCCTCGGCGTGAGCCTGGCCGTGGCCAAGGCGGCGGCCGACGAGCTCGAGCTGCCGCTGTACCGCTACGTCGGTGGCGCCAACGCCTCCGTGCTGCCCGTCCCCATGCTCAACGTGGTCAACGGCGGGGCGCACGCCGACAACAGCATCGACCTCCAGGAGTTCATGGTCATGCCCGTAGGCGCCGCCTCGTTTTCCGAGGCGCTGCGCTGGGGCACGGAGATCTACCACGTCCTCAAGAAGGTGGTGCACGACCGCGGGCTGTCCACCGCGGTGGGCGACGAGGGCGGCTTCGCGCCCGACCTCGGGACCAACGAGGACGCCGTCCGCCTGCTGATGGAGGCGATCGAGCGGGCCGGGCGCACGCCGGGCGAGGAGGTCGCCATCGCCCTCGACCCGGCCAGCTCCGAGATCTACAAGGACGGCCTCTACGACCTGGCCGGCGAGGGCCGCAAGCTGTCGTCCGAGGACTTCGTCGGCTTCTGGGTCGACCTGTGCGACCGCTACCCGATCGTGTCCATCGAGGACGGCATGGCCGAAGAGGACTGGGAGGGCTGGGCGCTGCTCACCCAGGCCTTGGGCGACCGGGTGCAGCTCGTGGGCGACGACCTGTTCGTGACCAACGTCACCCGACTGCGCCGCGGCATCGAGGAGGGCGTGGGCAACTCCATCCTCGTCAAGGTGAACCAGATCGGGACGCTGACCGAGACGCTGGAGACGGTGGCCCTCGCCACCCGTTCGTCGTACACCGCGGTGATGAGCCACCGCAGCGGGGAGACGGAGGACACGACCATCGCCGACCTCGCCGTCGCCACCAACTGCGGCCAGATCAAGACGGGCGCCCCCGCCCGCTCCGACCGCGTCGCCAAGTACAACCAGTTGCTGCGCATCGAAGAGGACCTGGGCGAGAGCGCGGTGTTCCGGGGGCCGGCCCGGTGAAGCGGGCCGCCTGGCCGCTCATGGTGTCGTTGGTGGTGGTCGGCCTCCTGTTCCTGGCCGTCTTCCCCACGCGCACCTACCTGGGCCAGCGGCGCTATCTGAAGGAGACGGCGGAGCGGGTGGCCGTGCTCGACGCCGAGAACGCCCGTCTGGCCGCCCGGGTCAGCAAGCTCAACACCGACGAGGAGATCGAGCGGCTGGCCCGCGAGCAGTACAACCTGGTGCGGCCGGGCGAGGAGGCCTACGCCATCCTCCCGGCGCCGACGCCGGAGTCGCCGGCGGAAGAAGAGGCGGCCGCCGCCGCCGACGACGACCCCGGCTTCTGGTCCCGCGCCTGGGACACCCTCACCTTCTGGTCCTAACACCCCTCGTCGTTCTGGTCCGTAGATCCGGCGCTCCAGCGCCGGATCTACGGACCAGAACGAGGTTTCAGGCGGTGACGTGGACGGTGCCGCGCATGCCGTAGGCGAAGTGGCCGGGGAGGTGGCAGGCGAACACCACCTCGCCGGGCCGATCGAACCGGTACGTCGTGCTCACCGTCTCCCCCGCTCGGGCCGTCACCTCGCCCGGTCGGGGCAGGTGGTACGGCTCCGTCCCCGTCTCGTGGGCGCCGTGCACCTCGTCGTCGCCGACGATCAGCTCGTGGTCGATGGGGTCCTCGTTGCGCACGACGAAGCGCACGGTCGTCCCCGCCCGCACGGTGATCACCGTGGGCTCGAAGCGGCTGAGCCGAGCGGTGAGCTCCACCGTGCGATCGGCCACGCCGCCCCGCGGATCGTCGCCGCCGCACCCGCCGCCGACGAGCGCCACAAGGGCGGCGAGCGCCACTCCTCTCATCCGAGGCGGCGGCGCAGGACCAGCCCGGTCACCGTGCACAGGCCCACCGTCGCCGCCACGAACGGCCACACCGGCGGACGGCTGCGGTCGACCGGGTCGAAGACCGACGAGATCGTCGGCGGCCCCGCCAGCTCGTAGCCCGCGTCGACCCGCGACGGCGCGCTCCCGTCGACCGAGATGGCGAGGTCGTGGTCGAGCTCGCTCGCCCGGGCGCCGACGGTGAGGTAGGTGAACCACATCTTCTGGGGCACCCAGCCCATGCCCTTGTCGGTGCGCAGGTCGAACAACAGGCTCGCCGACGCCTCCTCGCTGATCTCCTCCCGCAGCCCTCGCAGCCCGAGCAGTGTCGGCCTGCGCTCGGTCAACAGGAACACGTCGGCGTTCACCGGCTCGGCCTCGCCCCGGCCCAGGGCCAGGATGCGGATGGGCACCCACGGCGTGCGGGTGGGGATGGTGAGGTGGATCGGCGTGCCGTCGCCGACGCCCTGGCCCCGCTCCCGTGCCGCCTTGGCATCGAAGCGGGCGGCCAGGAAGATGGGGCTGCGCTGGGCGTAGAACTCCAGCACGGCGGGCGCGTCGGGGGTGAGGTTGAAGCCGTGCTCCCGCGCCCAGTTGCCGACCGCGACAGCGCCGCCCTTCAGCACGGTGAGGTCGAGGGCGTCGATGCGCTTCTCCAGCAGCACCTCCGCTTTGGCCGCCAGCGACAGCCGTGCGGTGCCGCCCGCCGAGGCGTCTTCGACGGCGAAGCGCCGCTGTGTCTCCCGGGTCAGCCGTTGCAGCGTCCAGTCCCCGCCGCGCTCGACCTCGGTGGGGACTCCGGGCAGCGGGACGATGGAGCCGAGCTCGGCGCCGCCACCCGCGAACTTGAACGAGGTGATGTAGTGCTCGACGCCGTCGGCATAGGCGGCGAGGGTCGACGTCTTCAGCAGGCGGACCGTGCCGTTGGGCGCCACCAGCCCCCCGCAGGCGAGCGCCGGCCCCGCGGCCACTACCGCCGAGACCAAGCAGCCGAGCAGGACGCCGAGGAAGCGGGTCGTGGTGCGCATGCCCGTTCGACGGGCGCCCTCCACCCGCCGGTTCCCGCATGTCGCGAATAGACACTCGTGCGAAGAGGCGGGCCGGAGGCGCCGGAAGTTGCGTCCGGCAGCTTCGCTGCCGAACGTGCGGCTGTTTCATCGGACCTCCGCCTGACGGCGGAGGTCTAAGGTCGGCCGGGTGAGCATCCTCGGCAACCGCGTGCTGCGCCGTGAGGACCCGGCCTTCCTCACCACCGGAGGCAAGTACGTCGACGACCTCCCCCTCGACGGCGCCGTCTCCCTCACCTTCGTCCGCTCCACCATGGCGCACGCCCGCCTCCTCGGCGTCGACGTGAGCGAGGCGCGGCAGGCGCCCGGTGTGGTCGACGTCATCACTGTCGACGAGCTCGATCTCGAGCCCATCGCCCCCTTCGGCTTCGTCAACTCGGCCATGGCGTACCCGTGGCTCGCACGCGACGTCGTCCGCTACGTCGGCGAGCCCGTCGCCATCGTGGTCACCGAGGAGCGCTACCAAGGACAGGACGCGGCCGAGCTGGTCTTCGTCGACTACGACCCGCTTCCCGCGCTGGTCGACCCCGCCGAGGCGCTCGACAGCGACGTCGTCCTCTTTCCCGACGCGGGCACCAACCTGGCGACCGAGATGAATTTCGGCGAGGACCCGTCGATGTTCGACGACTGCGACGTCGTGGTCCGCCGCCGCATCGTCAACCAGCGCGTGGCCCCGTGCCCGCTGGAGGGCCGGGCCGCGGCAGCCGCCTGGGGCGGCGACGGCCGCCTCACGTTCTGGGTGTCGACGCAAACGGCGCACGGCACCCGCGACAGCCTGTCGCGGTACCTCGGCCTCGACGCGGCCGACGTTCACGTCATCGCTCCCGATGTCGGCGGCGGCTTCGGCGCCAAGATCGGCCAGTACCCGGAGGAGATGGTCGTGGCCTGGGTGGCCCGCCGCCTGGGCCGTCCGGCCAAGTGGGTGGAGACCCGCTCGGAGAGCATGGTCGGCCTGGGGCACGGCCGAGGCCAGGTGCAGGACGTCGCCATCGGTGGCACCCGCGACGGAAAGGTTCTCGCCTACCGCCTCGCCGTCATCCAGGACTCCGGGGCCTACCCGCGCGTCGGCGCCGCCCTGCCGATCATGACGCGCACGATGGTGAACGGGGTCTACGACATCCCGCGCGTCGAGTTCGTCACCAAGTCGGTGGTCACCAACACCACGCCCACCGTCGCCTATCGGGGCGCCGGCCGACCCGAGGCCACCGCCGCCATCGAGCGGGCCATGGACCTCATCGCCGCCGAGCTGGGCATGGACCCCGTCGACGTGCGCCGCCGCAACCTCATCCCGAACGACGCCTTCCCCTACACCACGCCCGTCGGCACGGTCTACGACATCGGCGACTACGAGCGGGCGCTCGACCTCGTGCTCGACGCCGCGGGCTACGACGACCTGCGGGCCGAGCAGCGCCGCCGGCGGGATGCTGGTGAGCCGGTACAGCTCGGCATCGGGCTGTCGGTCTACGTGGAGATCACCGCGGGCGGCGGACCGGCCAACGAGTGGGGCGCGGTCGAGGTGCTGGCCGACGGCAAGGTCCGCGTGCGCACCGGCGTGTCACCCCACGGGCAGGGGCACATCACGTCGATGTCGATGATCGTGGCCGATGCCCTGGGGGTAGATCTCGACGACATCGAGGTGGTCTACGGCGACACCGACGCCGTGCTCAAGGGCGTGGGCACCATGGGCTCGCGCTCCATTCAGACCGGCGGCGTGGCCGTGCTGCGGGCCGCCAAGGAGGTCGTCGACAACGCTCGGCACGTGGCGGCCGACCTGTTGGAGGCGGCGGTCGGCGACGTCGTGTTCGACCCCGCCGAGCGACACTTCCACGTGGCAGGCACGCCCGCCGTGGCGCGCTCGTGGTCGGAGGTGGCAGCCGCGGCAGCCCCGGGGGCACTGGCGGTGGAGCACGATTACCAGGGGTCGAGCGCCACGTTTCCCTTCGGGGCGCACGTCGCCGTCGTCCACGTCGACACCGAGACGGGCAAGGTGGTGGTGCGTCGCATGGTGGCCGTCGACGACGCAGGCCGCATCCTCAACCCCCTGCTGGCCGAGGGGCAGGTCCACGGCGGGCTGGCCCAGGGGATTGCCCAGGCACTGCTCGAAGAGGTGCGCTACGACGAGGACGGCAACCCCATCACTGCCAACCTCGCCGACTACGCCTTCGTCACCGCGGCCGAACTGCCCAGCTTCGAGACCATCCACATGGAGACGCCGACGCCCGTCAACGAGCTGGGCGCCAAGGGCATCGGCGAGTCGGGAACCATCGGGGCCACCCCGGCGGTGCAGAACGCCGTGGTCGACGCGCTCGCCCACCTCGGCGTGCGCCACATCGCCATGCCCGCCACCCCCGAGCGGGTGTGGCGGGCCATCCAGGCGGCCACCACGGCGTAGGCCGCGGCTCGTCTGGTCCCCCGATCGCGCGCTATAGCGCGCGATCGGGGGAGCAGAAGCGGGAGGTCAGGGGACCGGGTAGGCGGAGGTGGGGACTACGACCGTGCGGGCGGCGAGGTCGTGCCACGTCTGGTTCTCCTTGTTGAACAGGGCCCAGAGGTAGCCGACCAAGCAGGCGAATCCGGAGACGACGCGCACGAGGGAGCGGATGAGCGCCCGTGAGGTGTCGATGGGCCCGCCGGTGTCGAAGGCGATCACCCGGATGTTCATCACCTTCTTGCCAGGGGTCTGCCCGGCGGGCTGGCCCTCGAAGTAGGCGTAGTACGCGATACCGAGGACGATGCCGATGAGCTGGGAGAGGGCCTGGCCCACCAGTGCTCGCAGCACCAGGAGGACGACGACGAGGATGAGTCCGTCGATCACCAGGGCCACGAAGCGGATCCCGACGCTGGCCCGTGGCCCGCTCGGCATCCCCGAGGGGGTGCCGCTTGTGATGTCGTACTGGCTCATTGCATCTCCTTTGCTCAGAGGATGGCGAAGCGGTGCAACTGGAACAGCCACATGGCGGCTCCCGTCACGCCGATGGCCCACCAGGGGACGGCGAGGTCGGTGGGTCGGCGAACAAGCACCAAAAGCACGGCCGTGATGACGGCGATGATGCCGGCGGGGTTGGCCGCCCACGCGGATGCGAGGTCGAGGCGGACGGCATTGACCACGCTCGTCGTCATCCCGCAGAACGGGCACGGCACCCCCGTCGTGGCCCGTAGCGGGCACGGCAGCCCCTGATCACCGGGCGCCACGGCGAACAGCGCGGCGGCGCCGAGCATCAGCGCGCCGGCCGGACGCAGCCCGGCGAGATCGACCGTCG
>JAHWLA010000223.1 GCA_019347595.1 Actinomycetota bacterium | reverse complement strand
AGACGCTCGACGGCGTGGAGGACCTGGTGCTGCCCGCGGGTACGCAGACGGGGCGGGTGTTCCGACTTCGGGGGCGCGGCGTGCCCCACGTGGACGGCCGGGGGCGCGGCGACCTGTTGGTGCAAGTCGTCGTCGACACGCCGAGCGACCTGTCGAAGGGCGAGGAGGACCTGCTGCGCCAGTTGGCGGCGCTGCGGGGGGAGGAGGTGGCGCCGGTCGACACCGGCCTGTTCTCCAAGATCCGCAGTGCGTTCAAGTAGCGCCCACGTCTTCGTCGCCGACCTCGACGCCCCCGAGCTCGAGGCCGACGACCGCCACCACCTGAGCCGGGTGCTCCGCCTGCGGGCGGGGGAGACGGTGTCGGCGTCGGACGGGCGGGGCAGGTGGCGGCCGTGTACGTGGACGGGCGAGGACGGCGACGGTGGGCTGGTTCCCGCGGGCGAGGTGGCGCGGGTGGCGGCGCCCGCGCCGGCGATCACGGTGGCGTTCGCCCCGGTCAAGGGCGACCGGCCCGAGTGGGTGGTGCAGAAGCTGACCGAAGTGGGCGTCGACCGCATCGTGGTGCTCGCCACGGCGCGCAGCGTGGTGCGCTGGGAGGGCGATCGGGCGGCCAAGCACGTCGAACGGTTGGGTCGGGTGGCCCGGGAGGCGGCCATGCAGTCACGTCGGGCGTGGCTGCCGCAGGTGGAGGGCGTGGTCGCCTTTCACGAGGCGGCGGGCGCGTCGGGCGGCGGTGTGGCCCTGGCCGAGCCGGGCGGGGCGCCGCCCTCGCTGGACCGACCGGTCGTGCTGGTGGGGCCCGAGGGCGGGTGGTCGGACGACGAGTTGGCGGTCGAGCTGCCCCGTGTCGGCCTCGGCCCTACCGTCCTCCGGGCGGAGACGGCGGCGGTGGCGGCGGGCGTCCTGCTGAGCGCGCTGCGTGCCGGCCTGGTGGGGCCGTGTCCGATTTGAGCAGAGTTGTTTCCACATACCGTGGTTATCTGCGACGCTCCGTGGTAGTACTGTGGCCAGGGAAGGGGGTCGCACCGTGAACGACGAGCAGATGCCGGCAAGCTACGCACAACGGGTAGGCGAGCGTCTGCGCGCCGTACGCAAGCAGAAGCGCCTGTCCCTGCAGGCCGTGGAGGCGGAGTCGCGCCAGGAGTTCAAGGCGTCCGTGCTGGGCGCCTACGAGCGGGGCGAGCGGTCGATCTCCGTGCCTCGGCTCCAGCGGCTGGCGGCGTTCTACAACGTGCCGGTCGACCAGCTCCTGCCTCGCGACCTGGGCGGCGCCAGCGCCGTGCCCGGCGCCACCGTGAGTGGCATGACGGCGAGCACCACGCCCGAGCCGCGCTCGTCGACGGCGACCGAGGAGGAAGGCGACCGCGTCACCATCGACCTCACCCGCCTCGACGGCGTCACCGCCCCCGAGCGCGACCTGCTCCGGCGCTACCTGGGCATGATCCAGGTGCAGCGGCAGGACTTCAACGGGCGCATGCTCACCATTCGCTCCGACGACGTGCGGGCCATCGCCTGCCTGTTCGACCTGAGCGCCGAGGGCATGCGCAGCCGCCTCGACGACCTCGGCCTCCGCCTCAACGCCTGACCCCCCCTGCGTCCCGAGTACATAGCGTGCGGAATCCGCACCCTATGTACTCGCGACGTACGATCCCGACGGTGACGGCAGATTTCGGCGTCTACGTGCATGTGCCGTTCTGTGCGGCCCGCTGCGACTACTGCGCCTTCGCCACCTGGACCGACCGCGGCCATCTCATGGCCGACTACGCGGCGGCGTGCGTCGGCGAGCTGGCCGGCGTCGACCGCCTCGCCACCACCGTGTTCTTCGGCGGGGGGACGCCGTCGCTGCTCCCCGCGCCGCTCCTCGGGTCGGTGCTCGACGCCGTGGACCGGGCGCCGGGCGCCGAGGTGACCGTCGAATGCAACCCGGAGACGGTGTCGCCCGAGCTGTTCGCCGCCTACCGAGCGGCCGGCGTGACCCGAGTGTCGTTCGGCGTCCAGTCGATGGTTCCGGCGGTGCTCGCGGCATTGGGGCGGGTGCACGACCCGGCCTCGGTGGCCCGGGCGGCGCGGTGGGCGGTCGACGCCGGGTTCGAGTCGTGGAACGCCGATCTGATCTACGGCGGGGTGGGCGAGTCGGTGGACGACTGGCGGCGCACGCTCGACGCCGTTCTCGCCCTCGACCCGCCCCACGTAAGCGCCTACGCCCTGACCGTCGAGCCGGGCACGCCGCTGGCCGACGACCCCGCGCGCCATCCCGACGACGACGACCAGGCCGACAAATACCTGCTGGCCGAAGCGGCGCTCACGGCAGCCGGGCTGCGCAGCTACGAGATCTCCAACTGGGCGCGCCCCGGGCACGAGTGCCGGCACAACCTCCTGTACTGGTCGCAGGGCGACTACCGCGGCATCGGCTGCGCCGCCCACTCGCACATCGCCGGGCGGCGCTGGTGGAACGTGCGCACCCCCGACCGCTACATCGCCCTGGTGGCGGCGGGGGAAACGGTGGTGGCGGCCGACGAGGTGCTCGACGAGCCCACCCGCCGGACCGAGGCGCTCCAGCTGGCAGTGCGCACGCGCGACGGCGTGCCCGCCGACGTCGTTCCCGACGGGCTCGACGACTTGGTGGAGCCCGCAGGCGAGGGCCGCGTGCGGCTCACGGTGCGGGGACGGTTGTTGGCCAACGACGTCGCCGTGCGCCTCACGTCGACGCCCGGACGAGGGTGACCACCCCGCCCGCCGCCGAGAGGGTCAGGATGGCGGCGGTGGCGAAGCGGTCGGGTACCCAGCGGTCGAGGACGGTGCCGATCGCCCATCCCGCCGCCATGGCGGCGAACAGCGCAGGCGGGATGTCGGGCAGGCCGAGCCCGACGAGCGCCACGACGTTGATGCAGAAGAAGAAGGCCTGGAGAGTGGGCCGCGCCGTGCGCGGGGGCCACCCGGCGTTCACCGCGTAGAGGGCGACGGGCGGGCCTCCGACCCCGGAGACCACGTTCATGCTCCCGCTCACCGCGCCCGCCACCATGGCGCCGCCCCGGCCCCGGGCGCGGGCCACTCGCACGCCGGACGCCAGGGCGGCGACGGCGACGACGATGACGAGCCCGGCCATGAAGGCCAACGTCCGCTCGGGGAGCTGCCGCACCACGAGCGCCGTAAGGACGGTGGCCAGGGCGGCGGGGGCGAGGAGGAGTGCCGCGTCGGCCACCCGGACGTGGCGCCGGGCGTGCACGACCATGAAGGCGTTGAGCACGGCCGACAGGAGGATGGCCAGGCGCACCCCCTGATGGCTGCCCTCGGCGGCCACCAGGAACGGTGCGCACACCAGCGCGAAGCCGATCCCGCTGATGGCCTGCGCGCACGCCCCGGCCGCCACCGCCAGCAACGCCACCACCGACGTCACCCCCGGCCACCCCCCAGCGTCGTTGTGGTGCGCCGAAGTTGCCCGGGCGGGGGGGAAGAGCGGGCCAGCACCACTGTGGGGGGCCCCGGGCTGGGGGGGGGGAGGGGGGGGGCCCCCCGGCCCCCCCCCCCCGCGGGGCCCCCCCCGGGGCGGCACTGGGGCGCCCCCGCGGGGGG